>CAJWBN010000041.1 GCA_913020735.1 uncultured Acidimicrobiaceae bacterium | reverse complement strand
ATAACCTAAAGGCGACGACGAAAGCTGGAGATCGAAATGCATGTAGGTATGAGCGTCATATTTCAAAATCCGGGAGAACAAATCCCCGATCAGCAGGTCTACCAACAGGACTTAGCCTTGGCTTTGCAGGCTGAAGGACTTGGGTTTGATTCGGTGTGGAGTGTTGAACACCACTTCACCAGTTACACGATGTGTCCAGATGTCCTGCAATTTCTGACATATATGGCAGGAGCTACCCAGTCGATCCAATTGGGCTCAATGGTGTGCGTATTGCCATGGCACGACCCGTTAAGAGTGATTGAACAAATATCGATGTTGGACAATCTTTCCGACGGCCGTCTCATTTTGGGGTTGGGAAGAGGTACAGGAAAAGTTGAGTTCGACGGATTTAGAAGCGAGATGGCCTCGGCCCGCCTTCGCTTTAAAGAATCGACTGAAATGGTGCTCAACGCGATCGAAAATGGATACGCGGAATATCACGGTGAAGTAATAGAACAACCTCGAGTCGATATTCGTCCCCGCCCGATCAAGTCGATGCGAGGTCGAGCCTACGCGGCTGCGGTCTCTCCAGATTCGGCCCGCATCATGGCGGAAATGGGCGTCGGAATCTTGATCGTTCCTCAGAAACCTTGGAAAGCGGTTCGCCAAGAACTTCAGGATTACAGAGAGATTTATCGAGATGCCAACGGAGAAGAACCGCCGCCACCAATGGTCGCTGGCTGGACGTTTGTCGATGAAAACGCTGACCGTGCCGAAGAGAAAGCGCGCGAGTTTATTGGTGGATATTGGGACACCATTATCGACCACTATGAGTTCGACAAACCTCACCTCAAAGACACCCCAGGATATGAGCACCACGGCCAGATGTATGACCGTTTAAAGGCGCCAGGTGGTTTGGAAATGATGACGGATTTCTTTGTCGACCTTCAGTTGTGGGGAACTCCTGAACAGGTCTATGACAAGATCGTCGATCTGCAAGAGCAGACATTCATGGATGGCTATATGGGCGTATTCAGCTTTGCAGGAATGGAACATGCTGAAGCTGATCGCAATATGAAGCTTTTCGCTCGAGAGGTAATGCCGGAGTTACAGGCTTTAGCTCCTGTGCATGAGCGTCTGGGACTTCCTGCTTAATTCACCTCTGTTTGAGGTTTGCGGTCAAGAAGCGTCAACAACAGTCCTCCTGTGGCGAAACAGGAGGCCAGGACAAGCGCGGGTCGGAAAGAACCTGAGGTATCCGCGATGATCCCGCCCAGTTGAGGACCGACCGCGAGCCCTGCGCCAAAAACAATCGTCAATACTGCATAAGCGGCACCAAACGCTTCAGCTGATAACTGGCCGCTCACTTTCGCCGTAATGTTGACCACGACCCCAGTGAAAGCCATCCCAAAAATTAGGGTTGACACAGGAGCGGCGACAGGATGGCCAGTGGCGATTAGAGCGCAGCTAACGGTTAAACAGCTGAAAGATACAACCTGAGCAGAGCTTCTTCCGATGCGGTCGCTTAGCCATCCCATAATTGGCCCACCCAAAGCTAGGCCTATTCCGATTAACGCGAATGTGAGCGAGGCGGAACGCTCTTTAAATCCGGCGTCTTCTTCTAGCAACGCCGCAGAAAACGTCATCGCGAGCGAAACACCGACAGCAAAAAATCCATAAGTCAGAGAGAGGTTGAGCCACCCAGGAACCTGTTTCAGCGTCTTTGGGCTCAGGCCAGAGCTATTAGGCGGAGCCGATGGAGTTTTGACAGTGAGAACTAATAACCCAAGGGCCGCTATCCCGATAATGGTCTCTAGGCCGTAGACAGTACGCCAGTTCGTAATCGCTGCATCAAATGTGCACGCGGTGAAAAAACCAATGCCTACCCCGGTAGTGACCCAACCTATGGCCAGACCTCTTCGATCGGGTCCCAAAATGTTGGTGGCTAAGGCTGGGGTAGTAATCCAGACGCCTGCGGCAGCGAACCCTGTTAAGAAGAGGGCTACGAGAGCCGTGAGACTATTTGGTGCCCAACTAAGTAGCAGTAAACCAATCACTACTCCGGCTAGGCCGTATTTGACGGTCTTGATGAGTCCAAGTTTTCCGATCGTCAGCGCAACAGCTAGAGAACCAATGAGGTAGCCGACGAGGTTTAGAGAACCAATTCCGCCGGCCATTGTGTTCGAAAGACCGAAGTCGTCGCGAATCTCGATGTAGAGAACTGAGTAGGTGAAACGTCCAAATGATTGAGATACGGCGGTAGCGATAACCAAAGCGGATAGCGCAACAAGTTTTTTCACTCGTGGGGCCAAGTAATTCTTGGCGTTGGCGGACGAGTTCCGTAGATAGTTTCGGTGGTTACAACTCGTCGCGGCGAATCAGGATCAGCGAAGGTTGCTACGTCACGGTAAATAATGTCCTTGTCGTTTTCATCTCCGAAAAAGCGCTCTTTCATTGAGTTCATTGATTCGAAGCTGACAAGAGCGAATCCGTCAATTGCAGGGCCACTTAGAGTTTGGGTGACACTTAGTTGTGTGTAGTCCCACATGCCAGGGTGATGTTGGAGGGCTAGCGGTGCATGGGTGTCTCGCCAGTGAGCATCAGATTGCTCGTGAGTAAAGTTGGGGTGGTGCAACAAGGGAAAAATAGCCGTTACACCCGGCGACGGGACTCCGGTGTCGGCCTTAGCATTTCGTTCACGAATGACGCGACTGAATACGATGTACATGCCGTATCCGGCTGCCGCTTGTAGGTCTTGCGGGCTATCGGTGACGCATCTGACGAGTGTTCGAAAGGACAAATCTCGTTCGTCGTTGGGGTCGGCTAAATAACAAACTCCGCCTAACTCTTGAGAAGCACTTACTGCTGCCTCGACATCGTTACCTACAGCGACTATTTCCAGCATGCTTCTAGTTTCGCATGTCCGGTAATTGCTATGTGAACTAGAGCGTTCATTTGAAGAAATAGGCGATTTTGAGGGTTGCCTATCGACCTTCGAATTTTGGGTCTCGTTTATCTAAAAAGGCGGCGACCGCTTCTTTGGTGTCTTGAGTGTAAAAGTTCACGGTTTGAGACAGTCCTTCTGCTTCGAGAGCTGACTTAAAATCGTTACTTGCGTTCAGCGTCAGCATTCGCTTCGTCATGGCCAACGCTAACGGTGGACCCGCGGCGAGACGATCGGCCCAGTCTTTCGCTTCGGAGTCCAGTTGGTCATGAGGTACGACCTTGTTCACAATGCCGAAGTCAGCGGCTTGCTCAGCGGAAATAACGTCAGCGAAGAAAGCTAACTCTTTTGCTCGATGCAACCCTATGAGTCGAGGGAGAACCCATGTGCCGCCAAAGTCGACACTCAAGCCGCGGCGAGCAAATATTTCGCTGAACCGAGCCTGGTCGCTTGCGAGAATTAAGTCACAAGCGAGCGCCATGTTCATGCCAGCTCCGGCAGCTACGCCGTTCACCTTCGCTATAACCGGAACCATGATTGAGTAGAGCGCTTCCACCGTCTGGTGGATCAAGTTCATTGAAATGAGTTGATGCCGATCGCGTCCTTGCCCGCCTAGGTCCGCTCCGCTGCAGAATGCATCTCCGGCGCCAGTCATGATAACCGCGCGCACGTCAGGGTCGACTGCGAGAGCATTCCATGTGTCACGCAACTCGTCCCACATAACAGCGTTCGCTGCATTCTTTTTTTCGGGACGATTCATTGTGACGGTCACTACGCCATTGTCGGCGACATCAATTATCAAAGTTTCGAGCTCTTTTGAATCCATATGATCACCATAGGCTTTGTCGTGGCTCTCGCGCTCTAAGAAGTTCTCTGTGTCCTAGGTCAGCCCAACAAGAATGGAACTAACGCCTCAAGAAAACCTGAGGTGTTTTGGCCGTGGACGTTGTGCCCGCTATTTGGGACAGTCTTGAGTTCCCCATTAGGCAGGGCTTGAACAAAACGGTCTGCTGCTTCTGCGCTCAACACGTTTGAATCTGCGCCTCTGATGATCAAGGTTGGTTGAGATATATCAGCGGTGTCTTCAATCGAAAAGCGGTCACTTCTCTCTCGTTGATTTTGGGTTGTAGCTAAACGCGGGCCGTGGTCTCTTTTGCTTATGAATTTTCCGTCTGCTCGTTGCAGAAGGTTGTATTTCACAGTTCGTTCTATGTGTTCTCTAGATCGGTAAGGGTCGTACTTTTGGACATTTTGGATAAAGGCTTCGAGATCTTCGAATTCGCGATTCTCGGTCACAAAGTTTCGGATGCTTTTTGTACCGGAGTCTGATATTTCAGGCCCGATATCAACTAAGACGAGGCGTTCTAGAAGCTGGGGCTGTTGCATGGCTAGTCGTAGGGTGTTCATTCCGCCCATGGAATGGCCGAGAACGGTTACTGAATCAATACTTAGTTCAGATAACACGGAGAAAGCGTCAGCCGCCATGGCGTGCGATGAATAGTCGGCGTCGCGAGCCCATTCGCTATCACCATGGCCTCGTTGGTCTAACGCGATTATGTGGAAGTGTTCTGCTAGTTGAAGGCTCACTAAATCCCAGGAGTGAGCAGATTGATTACCGCCGTGGAGCAAGAGTAAGTGCGGTGAGGATGCGGATCCCCACTCCAAGAAATGAAATCGTTGGTGCCTAGCTACGACATTGTTGGAAACGTAGCTGACCTTTTTGTTGTATTGAATTCCTAAGTCGTCGGCGCTTTGACAAAGACTGAGGAACTCCTGAGTTGTGGTCATGTCTAACGGAGTGTTTGATGATGAAAATTCGTTGAGATATGGCATGGCAGTTCAGATTCGACCGAGGTTGAGATCGAGGTATCCGCGGGAGATGTTTGCGTGAAGCGTATCTGTAGGTCCTTCTGCTAATCGACTGGCTCTAACTCGTCGAAAGATAGAAGCGAGTGGATGGGATTCGATAAGGGCCTCACCTCCCACAATTTGTATCGCAGTGTCAGTTAGTTCGGTGATGGTTTCTGAAGCGAGAATCTTTGAAGCCATGATCTCATTTACACAGTTTTCGCCGGCTTCCATTAGATGTGCAGTTCGGTATACGGAACTCCGCGCGGCAAAGGCTTGAGTGCGCATTCGACCAAATTTGACTCGAGTTTCATGATTTGTATGTGAACGGTTGTCGGTCGATGCGAGGTGGTTGGCTACAAGGTCACAAACGAACCGGTTTAAACCAATGCAGTTCGCTGCTATGGCCATCCGAACTGAGTTGACCTGCTCGAGCGCTCGGGTCATCCCTGTTCCAGCTTCCCCGATCAAGTGACTGTTGGGAACGTGAACGTTGGTAAATGTGAAACTTGCGTGATGGCTTCCGTCGACGGAGCTGAAGGCTTTCTGTAGCTCTACCCCCGGTCGGCTGGTCTCTATCAAGATCATCGCGGGACCGACATCTTCTACTTCAACCAACGTATTGATGAAGTCTGCACTTGAGCCGCCTGTGACGTAGGACTTGGCACCGTTGACGATGAGTTCTTCGCCCTCTAATTGGGCCCAGGTGTGTCGTTTAGCATCGGATGGTTCAGTGAAACCGAAACCGCTCTGTAAGTCGCCTGCTAAGTATGGGTCTAGAAATTTTTGTTGTATTTCTTCGGAAGCTTGAGCAAGTAACCCTGGACTTGGTCCAAAAATTCCTGGTAAATGTCCCACGTTTTTATTGGCTAACGCTTCGCGAGCGATCGTTAGTTCTAGGGCTGTTCCGTCAAGCCCTCCGTATTCAGTGGGTTGAGTGAGATGAAAAATCCCCGCTTTTTTGGAGAGGTCTCTTGCTTGGATCCGAATTTGTTTTGGGTCTGAAGAGGCCAGTTCTATTTCTGATATTTGTTGAGCGAGAGACTCCGCTCGTTGTCGAAGTTCGTTTTGTTCTTCGGTTAAAAAATCGGGCACCCCTGAACGGTAGTCGGATAAATGGATTAATGAATTCTTCGGTCTAATCTCATTTGATGAACAAACTTGAAGGAAAGACGGCCGTTGTTACGGGAGCAGCCTCAGGTATGGGTCTGGCGATGGCCAGACGCTTTGCCGTAGGAGGAATGAATGTCGTTCTTGCTGACCTCAACGAGTCGAGGCTCAATGATGCAGTGAATGAGATTCGAACGAATGGGGGACAGGCTCTGGGCATAGTGACCGATGTTTCGGTGGAAGAAGACAACATTCAGTTGTTAGATGCGACTGTTGACTCGTTTGGAACAGCCGATGTTGTTTGTTTGAACGCAGGAGTACAAGGTTCTATTGGTCGTTCGTGGGCGTTGTCCAAGGAGGATTACAGTTGGACTCTCGGAATTCTTCTAGATGGAGTGATTCACGGGGTGAGAACGTTTGTTCCTGAGATGGTCGAACGAGATGAAGGTCATGTTGTGCTTACAGCATCCATCGCTGGCCATATTTCTTCGCCATTTGGAGCTCCTTACAATGTGGCGAAACATGGTGTCGCAACGTTGGCTGAAACTTTGTTCCATGAGCTCAAAGTCGAAGGGTCCAATGTAGGAGTCACGTGTCTGTGTCCGGGGTTTGTGAATACCAACATTGTGAACGACACAGCATCTCGTCCCGCTGGCTCTGTGGGTTCAGCGATTGACGACAGAGGCGACCAGATGCTCGAACTCACTCAGCGGGTATTAAGCGCTGGTCTTGATCCAGAAGTTGTTGGTGAACAAGTTTTCGATGCTGTTGTCAACAAGCAGTTCTGGCTCTTTACAGATGACAACTGGGATGCTCCGATCATGGCTAGAGCCAATGAGGTAGTTACGAGGGGTTTGCCGCGCTTTCGTGGAGAAGGACAAGGCGATAAGTAGATGTAGATGCCGGATGAATTTACGACATCTAGGGCTGGAGATGTGTCAAGGTGATGTGCGCTAAACCGATTCTGTGGAGGCACAAATGCGTATAGGTATCTTCAGCGGCCCTGCTGGCAAACTGTTCAACGTAGAAGAGGCGACACAGGATGCCCGGGATGCCCATGCAGCGGGTTTCCCATCGTATTGGCTCCCACAAATGCCTATGGGGGTCGATGCTCTGACAGCGTTGAGCCATATCGGAGCTTCAGTGCCTGATATTGAACTGGGTACTGCGGTGATACCTACTTATCCGCGACATCCGATTGTTATGGCCCAACAGGCTCTATCTGTGACGTCCATAATTGGAGATCGTCTTGCTTTGGGTATCGGTCTCTCTCACAAACCGGTCATAGAGAAACAGTACGGATATGAGTTTGATAAACCGGTTCGCCATCTGCGGGAATACCTTGAAGTGTTGAACCCACAGTTACGAGAAGAACCGGTTCGTTTGGAAGGCGAAACTCTTACTGCGCGGAACCCGGCCATGGGTCTAGGTGCGCCGGTTCCTCAGGTGTTGGTTGCTGCTTTAGGGCCGCAAATGCTTCGTTTAACGGGTCGGTTGGCTGATGGGACTATCACTTGGATGACCGGTAATAAAACGTTGGCGGAACTGACGGTTCCTGAAATTTGTGATTCAGCTGAGGAAGCTGGACGGCCCAAGCCACGGATACTCGCTGGGCTGCCCGTTTTGTGCACTGACGACATCGATGCAGGCATGGAACGAGCGGCAAAGGTTTGGCAAATGTATGGCACTTTGCCTAGTTACCGGGCGATGCTTGATCGGGAAGGTTTGGCTGGGCCAGAAGATATAGCCATTGTCGGCAATGAGGCGGAAATAAGGGACCGCTTGCAGGCGACTATCGACGCCGGTGCCGATGACGTAATCGTCGCGGAGTTTGGGGGAAACCCGGACGAACGGCAGAGGACACGTGAAGCTTTAGCTGCCTTGGTTTGAATAGCTTAAATGGGTCACTGAGCAGCCCATCTAGATTTTCGAGCAGGAGTTTGTGTTCGTTAATTACCCCAGAACGTCGCTGCGCCACCTTCTCGGTTTAATAGTGACCTTTGCTTCTTCGTGACCGGGAAACTCATCCGCATAACCGTTTCCAAGTTCTTCGCCGAGATATCGAATAGCGATGTCGCGCAATAGGTCATCTCGACCTTCGTCCGTCAATGCCTCAACTGTTACTTCACCTTCAGCTGTTACGTACCGATAGGGGAGGTTTTCGTCCTGGACACAAATAGTTGCGGCTCCGTGGCGACGGAGCAGGATTGATTTAGCGGATGCGTAAGCCATAGCTATTTCGAAGCCAGTGTCTTCGGAGTAGCGATACCAAACTGGAGCGCACAATGGCCCTTTGTCGGATCGCTCGATGGCCAACACACCCACTCGAACCTCGCTTAAAAAAGCGTCGCGCTCTTGGTTGTTCATTTCAGCCATCAGGACTCCTCTTTTTCCAGTTGCATAGCGAAGGGTAGCGCCGTGACTGCGAGTATGACGGTCCAACCGAGAGCCAAACGGATGTCACCTAAAGCTTCTGCTAAAGCTCCGACAGCAGGTCGTGCTGCTGCCCCTAACAACCCGCTAACTCCAAAAACCACACCCACGGTGAAACCGGTTCGCGAGTCGCCACCGATTTTGCTCGCTATTGCCAAAGAGACTGGGAACAAACCGAAGCCGAAGGTTGCTATAGCGGTAATCGCAATTAAGGAGGCTGCGCCGGATGTTTGAGAAAAAACCAAAACTGAACAAATTGTTCCGAGGTTTGCGCATATAAAGAGTCTTCGTCCTCCGAACCGGTCGTATATGCGTCCCCCGACAGGTTGAGCTATGACACCGATAAACAGCATTGTTGTGAGTGTCGCGCCGGCTCTTACTTCGGTCCAACCTTCGTCAACCAACATCTTTACTACGAAAGTAACGAAGCTATAGAGCACGGTGTTGAGTAGTCCGAAAGCCAGGGCTGCCATGAGTATCGGTCGGTTCAGAGCGCCCTTGAGTAACGCTTCTGGATTGGGAGTGCTTTCAGGTAGGTAAACCCAAAGGCTGGTTCCTGCGGCAATGATGGGGATGGCGACGATAACCATTGCCCAACGCCAATCGAGGGCGGCGATTGCTACGGTTGCTATAGCGGGAGCTAGGAAGTGACCGACTGATCCTCCCCACCCGTGGATACCGAGCATTCTTCCTCGATCGTCCGGGTAGGCGTTGACGACAAATGCAGTCGCTTGAGGATGGTATGCCGCCGCACCAAGACCGCAAAGAAGGCTTACAACGGTTATGAACCAAAATGATGGGGCAACTGCCATTAATAGGAACCCCGAACCTCCGACGAAGAAGCCAAAGCTGAGAATTAACTTTCGTCTTCCTTGTTTGTCTGCCACATGGCCAATAAATGGTTGGAGCACCCCAGTAAAAAGAGTGAAGGAAAATGATAAGAGGCCTAGTTCTGTGTAGTCCAGATCCCACTCTGTTGCCAGAGCAGGCAAGAATGCTGGAAGGACTGTGGCGTAGAAATCATTGATCACGTGGGCGGCGACAAAAGTTCCCAGAATTGCTCTAGGAGAGGATGACATCAGGTCTCCTTGGGAACACCCGAAATGAGAACCCCCGCTGTTTCTAATTGCTCGATTTCAACCTCTGAAATGCCGAGAGAGCGAAGTAATTCTGTGTTGTGTTCGCCTTGAAATGGTGGCAGTCCCGCGTCAGGCAATTCGCATTCACCGAAGATCCAAGGCGGAGATGGCACTCGGGCAGTTCCCCCTGAGCGGTCTTCGACTTCGCGGATTGCTCCCCGTTCGATTGCCCATTCCGATTCTGCGATCTCTGAAACGGATCGAATTGTGCCGACGGCTAACCCAGCTTCGCTTACCTGGGCTTCAAGTTCTTCTATGGTTCTAAAGGTAAGTACCCATGAACGTATCTCCGCGAGTAAGTCGGCCCAGTTGTCGCGTCGAAATTGGGCGTTGATGAATCTGGGATCTAGTAGCAGATCATTTCGCCGCATCATTGCGCAGTATCTTTGAAATACGAAGGTAGAAACTGGACTAGCAGCGATGGTTATTTTCTGACCATCGGGCAGTTCGATAACCGGAGATTCAGGTGCGCTGAGTGCGAGTGGTTCGCCTTCAACGTCGATATCTGAAAGTTCGTAGCTCACTCGATCATTGACGCTGAGCAGAGATGAAACCATAGCGACATCAACATGTTGACCTTTGCCGGTCTGATTTCGGTGAGTTAAGGCTGCGAGGGTCGCGATGACTCCGTGCAGACCGGTGTAAACATCGGCATGGTTATATGCATCATTTTCGGTTCGTGTTAGAGCATCACCGTAGTGACGTCCGATGATGTCGGTGAAGCCGGCCTCGGCCTGGACGGTTGGGGCGAACGCAGGGCGGTTTCGCCAAGGCCCTGACTGGCCGTATCCGCTAATAGAGACCATGATGAGGTCGGGCTTTATGGCGGTCAAATCTTCAAAACCTAATCCAAAAAGATCCAGCGTCCCCGGCCTAAAATTCTCGACGACTATGTCAGCATTTTCGACGAGCTTTTTGACGATTTGCTGTGCCTCAGGAAAGTTGAGATCGATAGATATCGCTCGTTTACCGGCGTTTTGTTGAGCGAAGTACAAAGACATAGGACCGACATGAGGTTGTCCGCTGCGGCCCGTGTCGGGTGCTGGGGGTTCAATCTTGATTACCTCCGCTCCTAAATCGCGTAAGGCTTTGGTGCAGTGCGGGCCAGCAAGAACTCGAGTGAAGTCAATAATCCGGATACCGGACAGTGGCGCGGTCATGTTCCCTGGAAGATCGCTGTGCCAGGTCCGGACTCGCTGAATGATTCCAGCCCGCGTTGAAGGTCTTCAGAACTCCACACGGCTTGACGGGCTTGCTCTTGGGCTTGGTCTGCGGCTCGAATTCCGTCGTTTGATGCTATAACGGCGAGTTTTTTGATCGCGGCGTACGCGACTGTTGGTCCGGCTGCTAACTGTTGTGCCCATGATCGAGAGGCATCTTCGAGAGCGTCGTCGGCGACAACAACGTTGATGACACCCCATCGTTCAAGTAATTCAGGATCATGTCGACGTCCGAACATTGCGATTTCTTTGCCGCGTGCCATGCCCGCTCGTTCTACGACTCTTTGAACTCCGCCCAACAGGGGCATTAGTCCAATGGAGGTCTCTACTAGACCGAGGCGGGCTGAACTTGATGCCATGATGAAGTCGCATGCTAAGGCGATTTCGAAACCACCGCCTAAAGCCAAACCGTGTACAGCAGCCACTGTGGGAATAGGAATTGCTGCAAGGCGATCGAGCACCTCAACTGCGGAAGCTTCGTCGCGTCCTTCTGAGCTGAAGCCGTCGACATCAGCCCCGGCGGAGAAATGTTTCATACTGCTCTTCAAGAGGATCGATCTCGCACCTGATTTCGCAGCACCTTCGAATGTTTGTAACAAGCCTTCGATAAAAACGCCGTCGAGGAGATTGTGAGGTGGCTTTGCCATCGTGACGATGGCTACAGCGCCATCCATCTCAACTTGTATGTTCGCTGTCGTTGGATCTTGGGACACGTCATCCCCTTCCTGTTAGCTCTGGGAGTCTTGCAGAGATAGACGAGTGGTGCTCAAGTCCATAAGGTCAGTAGGTCATTTGCACCGAGATCGGCTGTAAAGATTGAGCTAGTCCTCGAACCCGACGAAGCTGGCTACTTCCTGGACTGCCCGCCTTGTTGATTTGACGTCATTGGCTACGAAATCTTGGTCGGGGTAACCCATTGCCACACAGGTCATGATCACCTGATCTTCGGGAATATTCGCGTGTTCTCGGACAACATCAGATTGCATAATTCCTTGCCCGTTGATGACGCAACCGATGCCTTTCGTGAAGGCTGCCAGCACTAGGCCGTAGGTGACTGCGCCACAATCGAAGTGGCCCACTGTGTCGTGCTCGAGGGTTCGGTCGCAGGTCACGACAACTGAGACAGGAGCGTCGAACTGGCGAAAGCCTCGCATGGCCCAGTCCCGGCGACGCTCTTTGTCGTCCCATCCGATGCCCATGGCTTCAAATAGTTGAACTGCTATCTCTTTTTGCCTGTCCCGATGTACCCCTTCGTAGCCATGGTTTAAAGAGATTTCTCTTTGCGGAGCGGCTCCGCTCACCATTCGTTCGGTGTTGCCTTCCCGTATTAGATCTAGAGGAGCCCCTGTGAGGGCGTGGAAGTGCCATGGCTGGGTGTTCATAGAAGAAGGTGCGCCAGCAGCGATTTCGATGATTTCTTCGAGGACTTCTCGCGGCACAGGCTCGTCTCGAAAACCTCGGACGCTGCGACGTTCTTGAACCATATTCCTAAATGAATCGGTATCCATCGAAAGCTCTCGTTTCGTAGTTGATGAATTGAAGTAAATGGGCTTGTTGGCACTGACCCAACCTGCTGCAACATAACAGTGTCTAGGATTATTGGCATGGGACTTAGAGCTATGGGTGTGACAATCGACTGTTCAGATCCGGAATATCTCGCAGATTTTTGGTCTGAAGCAATTGGGTTCACGAAACGAGAAGGAGACGGTGGTCCTTACATCACTATTTCTGATTCCGGTATAGATCGCGCAGTTAACCATCTGACATTTCAGAAAGTCCCTGAGGGAAAGTCATCGAAGAATCGTGTCCATCTGGACATGTTCGTCGATGACATAGCAAGTGAGGTAGATCGTCTTGTCGGTTTAGGTGCAACCGTTGTTTCCCCGGCCGGTGACCCCAGTCATCTCGGGTTTGTTGCCGTCGTTCTTATAGACCCTGAAGGCGGAGAGTTTTGCGTAGTCGGTCGCCCGGAACATCAGCTCGCAAGCAGTGATTCAACCAATTCCTGAACCCTTAAGGCTTCATCGAAGCTGGCGATTGTGTGTTCGTCACCATTGACCATGCGTTCGAGTTGATTTAACTGAGCAGAATATGCATCAATCCCTAGCTCTTCACGTGTTGCGGGGAAAACATCAACCCAGCCTTCTGTAGTTGCGGCTTGAAGTTTGTACCAATCCCAAACCCGTAAAGACCCGTCAGTGCCTCTCAAAGTTAAGTCCACCACATCTGGGCCATAGCCAAGACTTGTCCCAGCCAAAGTGAATGGAACGGTTTGGGATGAGAAGACGGCGAGAGCGGTCTGTTCACATAGAGAACCTTCAGGCCCGTCTTCGTATTGGACGTAACTGTTCTCGAGAGTGACATCGCCGAGTAACCGAGTAGCCAAGAAAATAAAGTGCGATACGACTTCTCGGACCCAACCACCCTGATCGCGAAGACGCAACCACTGAGCTTTCTCATGCCAGCCCCTTGGCCATTGGGAGAAGTGCAATCTAAGGTCTGCTCGCAGTACATCACCCACCTCTTGATTGCTTAGCCGTTTTTGTAGCTCCGTAGCTGATGGGGCTGAACTAAACACGAAGTTAACTCCCGCCGGGAGTCCGCTTTGGTTGACTTCTGCCACTAGTTGTCTGCTTGTTTGTAGGTCCACACCCAAAGGCTTTTCACAAAAAATCGCAGTGTCGTTGGCTAAGCAGTCACGTACATACTTTTCGTGATGCAGCGGAGGTACAGCGATATACACCAGATCAGATTCTGCTATTACCTCTGCGTCGCTTGAGGCGATTTGGACTAAGTCTTTGTGAGATGTGCAGGCATTGGGGTCGATATCCCAAGCCGCTACCAGATCAAAAGCATTATGGAGATTGAATTGTTCGACAAATCTCGAACCAACTGTGCCGAGTCCGATAATTCCTACGCGATGAGCCATACGAGAGTTTGTCATCTAGATGGACCTGAAGTTAAGAGGGGTTTCCTCTTTTGGGCGAACTCGGCTTTGGATTTGCGAAGCGGTATAGATTCTTGGTGTTAGCAGCCAAGGGGGCCTTATGCATACCGGTTACACAGTCGTTTTTCAGAACCCATTCAATGGTTTACCTGACCATGAGGTGTACGCCGAAGAGCTGCGTCTCTGTGACCTAGCTGTTGAGCTGGGCTTTAAATCCTTATGGACCGTCGAGCATCATTTTGATGACTACACAATGTGTCCGGAACCGGTTCAATTCTTGTCATACATGGCAGGCAAACACCCCGATGTGCTCCTGGGATCCGGTGTCATAGTGTTGCCTTGGCATGACCCATTGAGAATCACCGAAGATATTGCACTGCTTGACACGATGTCCGAAGGGCGAATGATCTTAGGGATTGGACGAGGTTTGGCGCGAATCGAATATGAAGGGTTCCGAGTCGACATGAACTCGTCTCGTGAACGTCTTGCTTCCTACGCCGGCCTTGTATTGGGTGCCCTCGAGTCGGGGAAAATGGAATACGACAACGAGTTCGGCACGCAACCTCTTCGCGAAATTCGACCGCGACCTAAGGATTCGTTTAAGGGACGGGCCTATGCGGCAGCTGTCTCACCGGAGTCGATGCCTTTGATGGCGGAGCTTGGTTATGGGGTACTTGTCGTCCCTCAAAAGCCTTGGACAGTGGTGCAGCAAGACTTGGTGGAGTACAACCGTGTATACGAAGAGATCAATGGAGAACCGGGACCCCCACCGTTTTGCGGTGGATCAGTCTTTGTTGATGAGAGCGCCGATCGGGCAGAAGAGATGGCCCGCAAATACATTGGCGCGAACTACGAGAGCGTCATGCGTCATTACGAGTTCCAAAAGGCCCCGCACGAGGGAGTCAAGGGCTATGAGTTCTATACAGGCATTACCGGCTACATCGAAAAGCAAGGAGCAGACCGCGCGGCGCAAGATTTCGTTGATCTGATGCCTTGGGGAACTCCTGAACAAGTTTTGGAGAAGTTCGCGCATATCGACAAGATGATTGGAATGAACGCAGTAATGCCCGGATTTAGTTACGGGGGTATGCCATTCGCGGATGCAGAGGCTTCAATGAGACTGTTCGCTCAAGCTTGCTTACCCGAGTTGCTTAGCTGGGAATGTCCGCCACTTCAGGTTCCGGGAGCCAAACCCGAGTATCTGTAGTAGCCAAGGACCTGGGAGGTCACGGTGAACAGGTATCAAAATGGGATAGTCGTTGCAGCTCAACCTGAAGCTGTTGAAGCGGGCGTCGCTGTATTGAGAGCCGGCGGCAATGCGGTAGACGCGGCAATTGCTTGTGGGCTCGTAGCCGGTGTTGTAGATCCACAAATGTGTGGAATCGCGGGCTTCGGAAATCTGCAGGTTTACTTGGGTTCCGAAGGCATTCACGAGTGCATCGACTTTCACGCTAAATCGCCTTTAGGAACCAGAGCTGATCAGTGGGCCGACATCGTTATTGGCGAAACCAGAGATGGGTTTGGATTTGTATTGGAAGGCAATGTCAATGATGTCGGTTACCAATCAATAGCAACACCAGGCTCACTCAAGGCTTACTTTGAAGCACAAACCAGCTGGGGGGTGAAAGATTGGGCTGAAATTGTTCAACCTGCCATTAAATGGGCAGAAACGGGGTTCGCTGTTCGCCCGCATGTCGCTGGCTGGTGGGCAGAGGGAGCGACCATGGGTCGCGCAGACAACGTAGAACGTTTGAAGCAGTCAACCACGGGTCGCGATATTTACTTTCGATCTGATGGCTCCCTTAAACGCGTAGGAGACATTGTCGCCAACCCAGATATGGCCAATACCTTGCGTCTGATCGCTGCTGAAGGTGCAGATGTCTTTTATACAGGACAGTTAGCTAGTCGGATCGCCGAAGACATGGCAGCCCACGGCGGATTACTGAACGAGCGTGACCTCGCTGAATATCGAACTACCCACAATCAGCCGATACGTACTAGCTATCGGGGGCTCGATGTGGCGACCAACCACCCTCCGGGCGGCGGAGTGATGGTTTTGGAGATGCTGAACATTCTGGAGAATTTCGATTTGGCGTCCATGGGCCACAACAGCATCGAATACGTCAGAACCGTGACTGAAGCCATGAAAAGAGCGACCTCCGACAAGGACACCTTTGTCGGGGACCCAGAACACTTCGACGTGCCTATGGAATGGCTGACCTCTAAAGAACACGCAAAAGATCTGGCAGAAATGATCCGGTCCGGTGACCGAGCGAGCGTTCAGCGTATGTCCTATGAACCGCGGGATACCACTCACGTATGTGTCGTTGACAAGGACGGAAATGCGGCGTCAATGACTCACTCTTTAGGTATGCCTTCAGGCGTAATTACCGACGGTCTGGGCTTTATGTACAACGGCTGCATGGCCGTTTTCGACCCAAGGCCTGGGAATGCAGATTCTCTGGCACCCGGGAAGAGTCGTTTCAGCTCACTTTGCCCAACCATGGTCTTTGATAAAGATGCGTTGAACTATGTGGTAGGTGCACCGGGGGGAACCCAAATAGCGATGGGAGTTACCCAGGTGCTTCTAAACAGCATCGACTTTGAGATGAACATGCTTGAAGCCGTTTCCGCTCCCCGTGTTTCGGGAACAAGCGACGCTATAGACGTATCAAATGGAGTGCCGTGGTCGGTTTCCGACGCGCTGCAGGCAGAGGGATATGAAGTCATCCGAAGTCCCCGGACCCACGATTTTGCATGGGTACATGGAATAAGGGTAGGTACTCAAGGCATTGACGGGGGAGCAGACCCAGCAGCCGATGGGGTAGTGCAACTGGCTTAAGCTTCGCCCCAAGAAACGGGAACTGAGAGTGGCCCCCTAAATGCCCAGCCTCCGAATTGAACTGGGGACCGATCAGTATCAAGGCGAAGTTTGTCGAGCCGTTCAAAAATTTTTGGCAGGGCAACATCGCCAACCAGGCTCCTAGAGGCAGCAGCACCAGCACAGAAATGAGGGCCAGCGCCAAAAGTCAAAGCAGCAGAGGTGTCGCGCGTAACATCGAATAGGTCAGAATTTTCGAAGTAGCTTTCATCTCGATTAGCCGAACTGAACATGAAGAAAATTCGCTCATCGGGTTCGAAATCAACTCCACCGTAGGAGTAGTTCATGGCTACGCGGCGTGGAGACATGCCTATGGGGGCTATCCAACGGCAATACTCCTCAAAAACTTGCTGCCAAGAGACCTTCCCAGTTTTTGCTAAATCAAGTTGCTCTGGGTGTTTGAGGAGTGCCCAAATAGCGCCAGCGATGGCATCGCGAGGCTCATTTTGCCCACCGGAAATTGTTAACTTGATGTTTGCCCTCACCATTTCATCGGGCATGCCGGCGT
>CAJWBN010000040.1 GCA_913020735.1 uncultured Acidimicrobiaceae bacterium | reverse complement strand
CGCTGAACACGAGGAGCTGGCTAAGTTGCTTCGGGCTTCAATGGATGCTGGGGGCTGTGGCTGGTCTGCACAGCGCCTTCCACCGACCGGCCCAGCGGCCGTTCAGCGTGATTGGGATGGCACTCCAATGCCAACCGACATGATGAATGACGAAACAGCGAGAGTGCTCGCCAGAGTGTTAGCTGAACGAAATCAAGGTGTCATTCAAATGACTTTGACTACCGATGACATCAAACATGATCTCGCTCATCTAGAAGAAATAGCTTCGATCAGTGGCCGTCCGCTCTTACACAACGTAGTTCAGGCTTTCGAAGACAAACCTCACGTTCACCGCCGACAAATTGAATGGTTGGAACGTTGTCGAGAACGCGGGATTCCTGTTTACGGTCAAGGAGTCACCAGCGATGCCGGATTTACCTTCACCCTTGAAGATTGGAATCTCTATGACGACTCGGAAGCTTGGATGGAAGCATGTATGGGTGACAAGGCAGAACGATTAGCGAAGTTTTCTGATCCTTCACGTCGTCAAGCCCTAAAAGACAACCTACCTTCTACAGCGACTGCTCCTCTGGGGACTGTGACCATCTTGTCTCCCCGGTCTGACAGCACAGAGCAATACAGAGAAATGTCGGTAGCTCAAGCCGCTGAGTTGAGTGGCAAACACGAAGTAGACGTAATGTTGGACATCGCGGTAGAAGACGGGCTCGACACCTTGTTTTTTGTAGCTCCGCCGCAGGGCAATAGCGAATTGCTAAAGGACATTGTTAGTTACCCCCACATGTTGTTCGGTGTTTCCGACGGGGGGGCTCATACCAAGTTTCTTACCGCAGGTCGTTATCCAACAGAAACTCTCACTGAACAAGTACGGGAGAATCAGTGGATTACCTATGAAGAAGCACACAGGCGTTTGTCTGCTCTGCCAGCACAACTGGCTGGGTTCCGAGATAGAGGAGTCCTTCGGCCCGGCTGTCCCGCAGATGTAGTTGTTTACGATCCAGAAAATTTAAAAGTTCTTCCAATGGAAGTAGTGCATGATCTTCCGGGTGGCGAATGGCGGCGAATACAGAAAGCTTCGGGCTATCGCAATGTGATAGTCAACGGGCAGGTCACCATCGAAGATGACAAACAGACTGAAACCTACAGTGGGAAACTTCTGCGTCACGGCATGTAAACCACCTTTCGGAAATTCGAAGGGTGGCGATCGATCTAGTTAGTTCATATTGAGTAGCTGAGCAGCACGCTCGGCACGCTCTGTGACCGAGTTCTTCATTCGTTCCAAGTCGATTTCTTCATCTTGTTGGCCTTGCTGACCACCCAAATAACGGGCATAGACACCTTCAGCTATGCAGGCCAGTCTCCATTGGGCAAAGGCTCGGTAATAATTGATTGACCCCATATCAACACCCATAGCCTCGGCATAAAGTGCAGCCATCTCATCTTGGCTAAGGAACCCTGGCAGTCCAGTGCTCTCAGAGTCACCGGTGGGCTCAGTTTCTTGAGGGTCGTACCAGTATCCGAGCAATCCGCCAAGGTCCGCCATTGGTTCCCCAAGGGTGCAAAGTTCCCAATCCAGTACCGCCGTCACCAAACCCTGTGAATTCACCATGCAGTTCGAAAGACGATAATCACCGTGTGCGATGGTCGTCGGATTCGGCTCTGGCATTCGAGCTAATAACGCCGAAGCCACCGCATCAACAATGGGTAAATCTCGTGTTCTTGAGTTTTCCCATTGCCCGGTCCATCTTTTTACTTGGCGTTCGATGTAACCACTGCGTTTCGCTAAGTCACCTAAACCGACGTCATCAATATTTACCCTGTGCAACGCAACCAGATTTTCTATCAACGACTCTGACATGGTCCGGCGAACCGAAATGCTCATGGCCGATGCGATTTCGATGTCTCGAACTACTATCCCATCGACAAATCGCATGACATAGAAATCTCTGCCGTTAACCGTTTCGTCTTGGCACAAACCAATCATTTCCGGCACCGGAACATCACTATCGCGAAGCGCATCCATTAATCGATGCTCGCGAGCCATGTCGTGAGCTGAAGGTAGCAAAGTGCCCATTGGTGGTCGACGTAATACGAATAAGGTTTGACCGTCTTGTTCAACTGTGAAGGTCATATTCGAACGACCGCCAGCAATCAGGTGGTAACTGAAAGGCCCTTCAACATCGGCTTGCTGACTAATCCACGATGTGACTCTTTCGGCGTTTATTACATCAGAAGAAGCTTCGACCACATCAGGTATCTAGCAGAATTAGATAGCTCCATGCCGATTAGTCAGTCAGAAACTGCGGCGATCTACCTTCTCGTATGGCCCGCATAGCTTCTTGATGATCATCTGATCGAGTGCTGGAGACATGATCATCCTCGATTTGTTTCAGGTCGGGAGAACTTCCAGCCAAACTGTTAATTGCTTTTTTCGTTAATGCAACAGCGTTCGGTGACAGCTCAGAGACCGAGTTACATAGCTCATTTAGCCGCGAATCGAGTTCATTTTGTTCCACGATCTCAGTGAGGTATCCAACGCGAAGAAGTTCTTGAGCGTTAATTACCTCCGCTGTTAAGAAAATACGTTTCGTAGCGGCAGCACCAATTCGTTCAACAAAGCGTTGGAGTCCACTGGCGTAGTACTGGAGTCCTATTCGAGCCGCCGGCATACCTAAGACGATTCCTTCCGTACCGACCCTTAAATCACAAGCTATTGCCAGGTCAGTTCCTCCTCCATGGACATTGCCGTTCAATACCGCAACGGTCGGAGGTCTTAGAGACATCAAAGCATCACACACTTCACCGAAGCCAAACTTCGGACGCTCTCCTTGGGAAAGGGCACCCAAGTGGTACCCGGAACACCATGACGGACCTTTGGCTTCGATAGTAACTATTCGAATAGAGGTATCTTTTTCGATCGCATCGAAATGGCTGATCAGAACTTCGAGGTCAGCCGGCTCCAAACGGTTCCGTTTCTCTGGCCTCTGGAGAAGGATCTGAGCCCTTCCCTGAGTTACCTGTAACAGCGGGACACTACCTTGCTCGTCAGGACTCGTCATCTAATCAAAAACCAGTATCGATCGGCCTGCGACTCTTCCATTCTCTAAGTCATCAACAGCAACTCCAATATCGTCAATTGCGTACCGTTGAGTTACTAATGCATCAAGGTCAAGCGTTCCGTTGCGATGCCACTCAATAAACCGCGGTAGATCCTCACTAGGTTCACAAGAGCCGCCAAGACTGCAGATATAGGAGCGTTCACCCATAAACATATGGCGACTGTCGAGCTCGATAGGTGTCTGTGGTACTCCTACTAAGACTGCTGTTCCACCTTTTGATTGGCCGAACTCTCCACTTCGAACAAGCTCTGAGACTTGTTTCATCGTTGACGCGTGACCTATGCAATCAAACGCATAATCAACGCCAGAGACAGGTTGTCGGACTATGTCGAATTGTCCAGTCACTGGTGTGAGTTTTCGCGTTGCCTCAACAACGTCCACTTCTGTTGCATTGAGGCCATGAGTTGCTCCGAACTGTTTAGCAAAGTCGAGCTTTTCATCGTCTAGATCGATAGCAATGATTGGGTTTGCTCCTAAGTGTGCAGCAGCAGCTACCGCAGAAAGCCCTACTCCGCCGACCCCAATGATTGCAACGCTGTCACCTTGTTTGACTCCGGCCGTGTGGAGTACAGCCCCAGCTCCTGTAATGACCGCGCACCCAATAATGCTGTCGGTCTCATGGTCGATGTCGTCTGGAACTTTAACCACGTACATTTCGTCGGCAATTG
The DNA here is from genome assembly GCA_913020735.1 of uncultured Acidimicrobiaceae bacterium. Lineage (GTDB taxonomy): Bacteria > Actinomycetota > Acidimicrobiia > Acidimicrobiales > Poriferisodalaceae > MedAcidi-G3. The sequence goes on along the minus strand of CAJWBN010000040.1, from coordinate 13,263 downwards.
TGTGTGTCGCCCATGTGAACACATTGATAGAAGTGGCTACTCGACCATCAGGCAGCTCGAGTGCTGTAAAGCCTCCCTGCCGGCGAGCTTGCATTTGATCCTTGGGAACCCAGGTAACCATGACCGTGTCGCCAGGCCCTAAGTCTGTAACTGACTCCCCTACCGCCACAATTTCACCCGTTGATTCGTGTCCCAGCACAGCAGGCGCCTGTCGCGCACTGTGAATGGTGTGAAGTTGGCTATGGCATATCCCGGAAGCAAATTGGCGGATCACTACTTGGTGCGGTCCAGGGTCAGGAAGGGTTACATCAACTATTTCTAGTGGTTGATCCTGTTCCTGCGGGACCACTACAACACGGGCCTCAGTTGACATAACCATTCCTTTGACTTCGTCGATGTCGAATATTGTTTCCGACGATCTTGAAGATTAGGTCGGAATGCGCAACGGGCGCCCATCTATGTCAGGTCGACTATCAGTTGACAGCCAAAGTTGGGTTGGTTCGGAGTCCACCCAAACCTTAACTAGCCCCATTGGCCGAGCATCAAGAGCTCCTCCAGTGGCTACATCGATTGCCCCGCTAAAGATAATTTGGTTGCCATTCGCGTAAGCAAGCACTGCTATTGCCTCGGCCAAACTCCCCATGTGAACCCCTATGCGCAGCCTCCGGCAAGGGTCGTTAATTTCACGTTGCACGCGCCATTGACCGACAATCGCGGCCTCTACAGCTGCAGGCGGGTCATCGAACATTGCGACAACAGGCAGGTCGTGGGGAATGAATTCTGCGTCGTTATCGGAGAAAATGCTCTCTAAAAGGCTTCGGGGATCTACTCCTTGAGGCTCATCGACGAGCTCATAGTCGACACAGACGTAGGTATCTAAACCTGCTTCTTTCCGATCAAGGGCTGATGCCATCAGTTCGGAGGCGCTACTTTCGACAAAAAGGATAAAACCGAGGAAACAAAGATGTCATTTCTATCCCCAGCGACCATGTGAGCGGCTTCACCAACGTTTGAGTATTCACTGTGAGGAACCAGTTCAAGGTATGCCTGAGCTCCTTCTTCTGAGAGCACATCGCTCAGACCCCCACGCACCAACAGCGACGGACACTTAACATTTTTAGCGGCATCTTCTTGGCGTGGAAGACGATCTGCCAATGACCGTTTTCGCTTCATGAATTCTGGATCCCAATGCCATCGGTATCGACCATCTGGCCACAGTCGAACATTCTTCGCCAGTCCCTCTAAGTTACGAGGTCGTTTGCGGTGTGGTTGATAGTTGCTAATGGCGTCAGAGACTTCTTCTAACGAAGCAAACCCATCAGGGGCTTGACCCATAAAGTCTCTGATCTTTCTAACCCCACCCGCCTCAATTCGAGGTGCTGTGTCCACAAGAACTAATGCCTCCGCAGCCACCCTTGCTTCTCCGACAGCGGTTAAGGATGTGCCTCCACCCATCGAAGCCCCCACCAAAATGGGTCGCTGTCCAAGATTTTCCACGACAGCTACAAGGTCTTCAACGAGGGCGTCGTTGGAGTAGTCACCATCGGGGGCCCAGTCACTATCGCCATGGCCTCTTGCGTCGAGACTAACTGCGACATATCCCGCTTCAGCCAGTTTCTGGCCAGCTCCCTTCCAAGCATGGCGAGTCTGCCCTCCACCATGCTGCAATATGACCAGCGGTCCGGAATGACCGTAAATATCTGCCGCTACCTGCACTCCGCCCGAAGCAGAAATCATCTTATGTGGCTCTGGAGCTCCTTCTAATCGAGCGCCCCTGTCGGCCTCTGTCACATCAACCCCTGCCTCGGCCTTCAGCTTTCACACCTGCTTGAGCCATCCGACGTTGATCTCCAGCTGCTGCCAGTGCATCACGATTGGATTCGTCGACTTTCATGAAGTGGTCACGCCAATCATCATTTGTTGCAGGATCCCAAACAAACGGAGTTTGCACCGTTGTTCGAGGTTCCCATGCACGCTCTAGAAGGTCTAACGCTATTCCAGTTATCGCTGATTGCATTTCGACGTCACCGGGTTTCCCTACTGGGTTACCTAACGGGAAATCGGTGTAGACGAAACGGCTCACTCCACATTCTTCAACAATGTCTCGTGCGCTGCCCATTACTACCGTCGGCAAACCGGCTTCTTCGAGGTGGCGAGCGACCAGACTCACGGTCTGGTGACAAACGGGTCAAAGTGGAACAAGAATTACGGCATCAAGTTCATCTTCTCGAGCGAATTCAAGTATTTGAGGAGCGTCTCTGCGACTAGTTCTCCTATGGCTGTAATCGGTGGGCACACCATAGAAACGTTCTGCTAACGAACCAATCCGTCCTTCGTCAGCACATTCCCGGAGGCGGTTGATTGGAAGGTAAGTATCAAGATCTTCTGTATGGGTGTTGTCTTTATCCCAGAACAAATCCTTGTTGTAAAGCCCCCCTAGGGCATCATCACAAAGCGCCGCGTAAGGCTCTTTAGACCCGGCGCCGGCGACCGTGTTTTTATCCACTGTTCGCTCAAAGAAAGACGTAGTGACCAGACCAACCCGGCATTCGTCCAGGGGCTTGTTTAACGACGCAAATGGGACGTCATGGTTGTACGACCATTGATATGGCTGCGGATAGCCCTGAGCTCCGTAGTAATTGCGGGACTTATCGATATAGCTGACATGTGAACGATGGGTACGACGATCAGCGGCCATGTTTTCTCCCCTGCTAGGACAACACATCCGATGGTAGGCGGAGAAAGGGGGTCAGTGCCTCAATTAGCGGACTACGGTCACGGAAAACGTATCGGAGGAAGTGATGACTGTTGATTTACCGCCAAGACCACATCGCGGCTGGACCTTTGATGAAGTACCAGTGGGTAAACAATGGAGTACTGCTAGGCGAACCGTCACCGAAACGGATCTAATGATCTACGCAACACAATTCGGTTTTATCGAAGGCCTCTTCGTCGATGCTACGGCGTCAGAACGAGCTGGCTACGAAGGTCGCTTAGTTCCAGGGAGTCTTGTTATGTCACTCGCAGAGGGTCTAATAATTAGTGGTGGCGCCATCTCCGGAACAGGAATTGCTTATCTCGGAGCCGAGGTTCAAGTAAAGGGACCAACTTTTGTGGACGACACTCTGCAAGTGGTAGCTGAGGTGACGGCCGCGAGGCTGACCTCTCAAGGGGATCGGGGCATCGTCACGACTGAAAACCGGGTATTTAACCAAAACGGTGACGTTGTGATGGTTTACACACCTACACGCATGATTCGTGTTGAACATATCGAAGATTGACCAACTACTAGGTGCCCTCATATCCCAATAGGTTTGATTTCTTCCAATCGGGCTACTCTCCAACTGTGCATTCATCAAATTTAGAAACTTTAAGTCAGACCGATCTAGCTGCTATCGACCGGGCAACTCGTTGGGGTACATCTTTCGTTGCTGAACGCGCTGAAACGTGGGAACTTGAGCGTCGATTTGCCAAAGAGGGTTTCGAAAGTGCTGGTCAACATCAACTGACTGGGCTCCTAGTACCTGAGATAGATGGTGGTGAAGCGATCAGCAAGCTGGGCTTAGCTCGGGTACTTGAGGAGATTGCTGCCACAGATTTTGCTATTGCCTTTTCGTTGGTTTGTCACAACAACTTGGCGGGCTCAGTAGCAAGAAACGCTACTGGTGACCTTCGGTCAGAGGTATTACCTGGGCTCGTAACAGGCAGTTCGTTAGGAGCCTTCTTGCTGACCGAGCCAGCCGTGGGCTCTGATGCGGCATCTATATCGGTAACCGCTGTTCGAGATGGAGATGAATGGACACTTAACGGGGAAAAATCATGGGTCACCAATGGGACCCATGCCGACGTCCTTTCCGTTTACGTTCAAACCGACGAGACACTTGGTCACCGGGGAATCGCGACTTTTCTCATCAACGCGAACACTCCAGGAATTTCTAGAACGCCGGCCTACGAACTAATTGGAGGCCATGGTCTTGGTGCTAACGGTATTAATTTCGAAGATTGCCGAGTATCAGGAGAATCTTTATTCCTACCTCCTGGTGAGGGTTTCAAAGCTGCCATGGAAGGAATCGATCTGGCCCGGGTCTTAGTATCGGCTATGTGTTGTGGCATGTTGCGGACAGCTCTTTCCACTGCGTCGAGTTACGTTCGCAACCGAGAAGCTTTCGGGGCACGACTCGCTGATTTGCAAGGCGTCCGCTTCAAACTGGCAGATGTTGCGACAAATCTTGAAGCATCGCGTTTGCTGACTTACCAAGCAGTTCAGTCCTTAGAAGATGGTCGTGATGCTTCAGTGGAAGCCGCACACGCCAAAAAGTTCTCTACACGAGTTACCGAATCTGGCATTGCTTCTTGCATGCAGGTGATGGGAGCAAACGGAGCAAAACGCGACCACCCCCTACCCCGGCATCTGGCTGCGTCACGATTAACCCATTACGTAGACGGAGCGACAGAAATACAAGATGTAGTAATTAGTCGTTCACTACTTGATTGAAATGGAGGGGCAATGAAATCTCACCGTTCTGGTAAACACGTATCAGTTGACGAAGCAATAGATGCCATTTCGGATGGAAGTCGAATATACGTAGCACAGGGGTCAGGTTGTCCTTACGGTTTTTTAGCTTCGATTGATCAGCGCCGAGAATCATTTAACAAGCTGGAGTTCGTTTCAGCTTTTCTCCTAGAAAGGCCTGCTCCTGTTGATCATTTAGGTGAACCATTCCGGTGGCTTTCGTTACAGCCAACCGGAGGTATGAGAGATGTACTGGACCATGATGCATTCGGAATTATTCCCGGCAGATATTCAGACCTTGATGGGATCTGTGCACCGGGAGGGCCGCTTGCTGCAGACGTCGTGGTCTGTCAGGTCAGCCCACCAGATTCTTCTGGCTTCTGCAGCCTTGGGACTGGGGTAGGGGGACATGTCTCATTGATTCGAGATGCCCCTCTAGTAATTGGTCAAGTTAATAATTCCATGCCATTCGTGCATGGTGACGGAGAGTGTCATGCAAAGGATTTTGATCTTCTGGTCACGATCGATGAACCCCTAGCCGAGCTCCAACCGGCTCCGATTGATCCGGTCTCTTCAAAAATCGCTGAACACATAACACCGTTCATCCCGGATGGTTCCACGCTGCAGTTCGGTATTGGCGCAGTACCTGACGCTGTTCTCTCGACGCTAAGAGGGCGAAAGGACCTCGGGCTACACGGTGGAATGATCAACGACGCTTGTGTCGATCTCATCGAATGTGGTGCTGTAAACAACTTGCATAAGGGGTGTGATCCGGGCGTCTCAGTTGCAGCTGAAATTATGGGGACTCGTGATCTTTATGATTGGGTTGACCGTAACCCTTTAGTCAGAATGGCTCGCGGGTCTCATACGCATGGGATTCTCGGAATGGCTTCGGTCCAAAATTTCGTTGCCTTACAGTCAACAGTAGAGATGGCGTTGGATGGTTCAGCTAACAGCGAATTCGCGTCAGGACGCTTTATTTCTGGACCTGGCGGAGCACCTGATTTCGCGTTCGGAGCTTCAATAGCGACTGGAGGGCGTTCAATAATTGCTATGCCTTCAACTGCGGCTAAAGGCACTGTTTCGAGAATTGTTGGACGTTTAGCGCAAGGGGCTCCAACGACCCTCTCGAGCTATCTTGCCGACGTCGTCGTGACTGAATACGGTGCTGTCGAGCTGCGCGGCAAGACTCTTGCGGAAAGAGCCGAACTTCTCGTAAGCATTGCTCACCCAGAGCACCGAGCGTTACTCAGCGCCCCATAGTGAAATTGTCACCGGGGGGGATTTGACCTTTTATAGGCGCTTGTATGTCGCCGTCTGACCGCTACTCCCATACCCCATGCCAGCCATCCGGTGTAAATTGCGGGAGTTGTGCAGTCTGCCAATCAGTCGCGGTCCGTTAGCTAGCAACCCTCCATCGACAATATGTTCTTGGCCAGTCACAAACAGCGAATCATCGCTCGCAAGGAATAGTGCCATTCCTGCTATGTCTGAACCTTCTCCCCGTTTGGATAGAGGTTGGATCTCGGCAATGACTTCCTCTGCTTGTTCCTCATTCCCGCTATGCATGAGGGGAGTAAAGATGACGCCTGGGCAAATCGCGTTCACTCTTATATCGGCTTCTGCGAGTTCCACAGCAGTGGTTTTCGAGAGACTAACCACAGCAGCTTTTGCTGCAGAGTAAGCCTGAGGGCCAGCACCTCCACCCATACCCGCGATAGAGGCCGTGTTGATTATTGATCCGCCTTCACCTTGATCCATCATCACTCGTGCTGCGTGCTTGGTGCCAAGAAACACAGAGCGGACAAGGATGTTGAAAGTCGCGTCCCAGTCGTCAACTTCTATTTCGGTTATGGGACCGAACGCTCCGCCGATACCAGCATTGTTGAACACAACATCAAGACGCCCGAAAGTGTCAACAGCTAGTTCGGTCATAGCTGCCACATCATCTTCGACCGAAACGTCGGTAACAGTGAAGCGGATCTTGTCTTCGTATCCTTCGGCGTTTAAAGCTTCGAGAACGGCGCGGCCATTGTCAGCGTTGAGGTCACCGATTACCACCGAAGCTCCTTCTAACAAGAATCTACGAACGGTGGCCAAGCCCATTCCGCTAGCTCCGCCGGTGACGATCGCTACTTTCGATTCGAGTCTTCCGCTCATCATTTCCCCTTGCCTAACTCCAGGATTCCATTGTCGCTCATTTATGGTGCTTCATGCTCGGTAATCGAACTACGGTCAATTTATGGATCTGGACCTAGATGGGAAAAAAGTCGTTATTACTGGTGGCTCAAAAGGCATCGGGCTTGGCTGCGCTCTCGCTCTTGCCCGAGAAGGGTGCGATCTGCAAATAGCTGCACGGGATCAGGGAACTCTGGCTCTGGCCGAAGCTCAAATTCGAGAATCAGTTCACGGAGTTACCGTCGTCAGCCATTCAGTTGATTTATCTCAAACTCGCGATCAGATGGCTTTGTTGGATGCGGTTGGCGACGTAGATATCTGGGTCAACAATGCGGGCGCGATACCTGCAGGAGATATATCCACTATCGGTGAGAGTCAGTGGCGATCAGCATGGGATCTCAAGGTTTTCGGCTACATAAATCTTTGTAGAGAGGTTTATCCCAGAATGATCGCCCGAGGGCACGGCGTCATTATCAATGTCATTGGTGCTGCGGCAGTACGGCCTCAACCCTCCTATATTGCGGGAGCAGTTGGGAACAGCGGCTTAGTCGGACTCACCACCGCCCTTGGGAGTAGAAGCCTGAGCCATGGAGTGCGAGTAGTCGGAGTAAATCCAGGCCTGATTGTGACTGACCGAATGGAAGACATATTGCGGCGTGAGGCGATTGATCAACTCAATGACGAGGAGCGCTGGGCAGAGCTAATTCCCGATGATCCAGCGCCTGGTTCGGTACAACAATGCGCAGACGTCGTAACTTTCTTAGCTTCATTTAGAGCAAGCCACGTAACTGGGACTACTTTGACAGTAGATGGAGGGGCTTCGGCTAGGTAAGTCGAGAGGTCCAGTTAACAAGTGTGAGTTGGGGGAACAGCATGGCTACAACTATTCAACGTGAAGGTCTGCCGACACGAGAGATACATGAGGTCCATAGGATCGATCACGAAGGTGCAGTAGATGCTGATGGGCACATTTTGGAGCCACCTGATCTTTGGGTTGAGTATTTGGAATCTAAATACAAAGATCGAGCGCTGAGGATCTGTTTAGATGAAAACGGACTTGAAGAATTAGAAATTGGCGGCGAGCGCAGCACCATGAGCCGCCGAGGGTTTCCTGCGACTTTGGGCGCGATGGGAGCCGCTGATCTCGCGGATATACAACGCAATCCTGAAAGGACTTACCTTCACGAGGCTCCGTTTGGGTCAATGGACCCACTTCAAAGACTTGAAGTAATGGATGCTGAAAATCTCGATGCTGCCGTGATCTATACGACTGTGGGTTTGTTATGGGAAGCCGAGTTAAAGGACCCTGAGTTAAGCCAGGCCTACACGCGGGCGTACAACCGATGGGTATCAGATTTTTGCAGAGATAGTGGAAATCGACTTATTGCTTCCGCCCACCTTTCCTTGAGTGACCCTGAAGCTGCAGCTACAGAACTTCGACGGGCCGTCGATGACGGAGCTAAAGGTTGTTACGTAGCTCCCTTTACACATGGCGCCAAGCCTCTGGGTCACCCAGATAATGATGTTGTCTTCGCAACAGCCCAAGAACTTGAGGTGCCTTTCGCGATACACCCAACATTTGAGCCCCAATGGACTAAGGGTGGCCGCATGGGCACTTGGGAAAATGTGAAGCAACTCCGCCTAACAGCTTCGGTTACTGCCTCCGACGGCGTCCGTCATCAATTTACGACCATGTTCGATTACGGCGTTTTCGACAAGTTCCCAGAACTGAAGGTTTTAGTTCTTGAATCAGGCGGCGGCTGGATCGGATATTGGCTGGACCGAATCGACGCTGTTTATAGTCATACCTTTGTCGGGACTCGAGTTCCGCTCAAAATGAAACCGAGCGACTATTTTAGGCGTCAGGTTTGGATCAGTTGTGATCCGGACGAACGCACAATCCCGTCATTAGCTGAGCGTTTCGGATATGACCGATTCATGTGGGCTTCAGACTTCCCACACGCTGATCACACTCCAGAATATGTTCATGACCTCAATCAATTAGTTGACATGTTCCCCGAAAAGCACAGGCGAGCCTTTCTTGGCGATAACGCGAGAAATCTTTTTGGGATCTAACTGGTTGTCTCTAGCAGGAAATGATCAAAACTCCGGATCGGGCTTTGGGAAAGAAGTAGGTCGATTTGGGAGGCATAACTAGACCTCTGTCGGCTACTTCAAATACATCCCCAAGTTCGGCCGGAGCAAGCCGGATTGTTGCGGGGCTATTTGAGACTCCTGCTCCAGACGGGCGATAGGACAGTCGAGGGTCATCCGCATTGTTTATGCCGAAGAGCTCAGGCAATAAAGCACTGTGAACAAACTCTGAATCCAAACCAGTAATGTCTTTCCGCTCCGCCCAATACCAGTCATCACCAAATCGGAGCCTTAGGACTCCTTTGTCAACCGGCTTCGTCGATTCTGATTCCGATGATGCGCGGACATCACACCAGTTCGACAACTCATCGAGTGTCTTTCTTGGAAGAAACTCAAGTTGGTCAATATCTCGATCGAAACTTCCAATACAGAGTTCAGAGGGAGGCACGTAAGCCACCAGGAGATGATCAAACTTTGCTTCGCGTGCTGCGGCTACTCGATGGTGGCCATCGATTATGTAGATCTGATCTAAGTCGACTTTGAAATTAGGGCGAATTTCCCAAAGAGACAGTTCAGTTCCGTCCGTCGCTACAAAACTTGTCAGCAGCTCAGTTTGGTCCGACTCTTCTAACTTTCGAAGATCAAAATCATCTGATCGCGAGGTCACCACCACTGGGCTTGACATCGAAAGTGCTTGTCTAAAGTGGGCAGCCAAGGCCTGCACTCGTCCCTGGTGCACAGCTTCGTGCGGCATCGGGCTAACTTCAGACAAGTTAATTGACCCAATAATTGATCTTTGGATTACTCCTTCAACTTCGATTTTCTGAAGAAAAAGCCGTTCCTCTGTAAGAGGCATGTACGCCCCTGCTGTTATCAGGTCTCTCAGCGCAGAATTGCCTTCGGTGGCTAGTCGAGCATGCTCTGTTGGGTGTCCATGACTCGCGTCGGCCGAACGAGTTACGTGAAGGAAGGAATGAGCATGTTGTTCGAGGTGTTGTTCTCGTTCTTGAGCGGTTAATGAGTCGTATGGCGGCGGAATCACTGAGGGTGCCCAACGGGCATCTATAACGGACGCGAGAATCGGTTGGATCACAGCATTCACCCCCTATCAGAAACTCGAAACTAGTCCAGGTTCCGGATAGCTGGAAACCCTAGATGTGTCCAACTCACGACTAGCAGTGAGATCCCACCGCAAATTGACACCACATTTCCAGGACCGATCAACGACGCTGCCCAGCCAAGACCTAGCGATCCAATAGGCATAAGACCGAATTGGACCAACAGGTAGAGGCCCATGACTCGTCCCATAATTTCCTTCGGAGTAGTCGATTGAATAAGTCCTTGATTCATGGTGATAAAAAATCCGCCCGCTAGACCCATCAAAAAGAAAAGAGCTAGAAGCAACAGAAAAGATGATGCCTGTCCCATACAAATGACCAAAGTTGAACCGCACATCATGGCGCGCTGGAACTTTCCACCCTTTCGCTTCATATCGCCTTTGCGCATAACGAAGACAGATGTAATCGATATGCCCACGGCCATAACCCCTAGGAGGTAGGCCATATCTCCGCTATCACGAAGTAGTTCTTCTTTTACTTTGGCCTGCATAGTCACCATGACTGCAGCGTTCACAGTTACCGCAGCCATTGCAAGCAATAGAAACAGGACCCTCAGTCGAATATCGCCCACCACATGACGCAACGCTGAGGCAGCTTCTTGAAGGAGTCTTCGTTTTTTCGACTCTTGGATCGTTGGGGTCTGCAATCGACGCAGAACTCCAAGGGCGGCTATCAGCATGAACACCTGTAACGCGAAAACGCCTTCAAAGTCGAATAGATCGCCCGTGATCTTCACTAGCGGGGCAGAAAGAATCATGCTGGTAGTCATGGCTAACGCATTCAAAGCAACTGCGTTCATGAGTAAACGGTCCGGAACTAGAAGCGGAATTAGGGCCTGTCGAACCGGTTGCCCGAAGGCTTGGGCGATCCCCGAGAAGACAGCAAGGATAAGCACCCATCCATAAGTAAGCCTGTCCATCGCCAACAAGACGAGTGTGGCAACGACCACAGCTAAAAGTCCTAATTGGCTACGTAACAGCAAAGCACGACCGTCAACTCGATCTGCTAGCGCGCCAGCTTGCATAACGATGAAAGCCACGGGAATGCCGAGCATGAACACGGCCATTCCCTGACTTGTCTCGTCGCCTCCAAGTCCGTCTAGTACGAGCCAGCCAATAGCAAAGCGTTGGGCGTTACTGACGAACATGTAAGCGAGATTGTTGATCCACAGCCGCCTGTAGTCCGGAACAGAGAGAGCATTCTTAGGTTGCTCATCAGAGCTCGACTCAGATAGATCGGCGTCACCGGCATTGTTCACCTCGGGATTCTGGCCTATTGCGAGGGGTAAGGCTGCATTTGCAAGGGTCTTTCTTCAAGTTTGGTTATCTGAGGTGGTCTGGTCGCGGATCAGCTAATCGACCCAAGGGCGACTGAGCCCTCAAACCACCATCGACGACTATTGCTTCTCCGCTTACAAACGAGGACTCGTCACTGGCAAGCCACAAAGCGGCACTCGCAATTTCATCGGGGTGCCCTAGTCGACCTATGGCGTGAGCGCGCAAATTAACTTCCAAAGCCGTCGGATCTTCCATCATCCGCAAGACTGGCGGAGTTTCGATCGTTCCTGGGCATATAGCGTTGACGCGAATGCCATCGCGGGCATGGTCGGTACTCATTGCCCTGGTGAGGTTGATAACCGCTGCTTTGCTGGCTGCATAAGCAACTGCTCCCCCATCGCCGTGCAGGCCAGAAATAGAAGCCGTGTTGATAATGGAACCGCCTCCTGAATCCAACATCGCTGGAATAGCAAATTTGCCGCCTAGAAAGACCGAACGGACATTAACGCCCATCACCAAGTCCCAATCATCTAGTTCCAAATCAACAACAGTGCCCGGACGTAACGTTCCGGCGTTATTGAACATGACGTCCAAACGGCCGTATTGAGAAACGGTTCCAGCTACCAAAGCCTCTACTGATTCCGATACAGCAACATCAACCTCTATTGCTATGGCGTGTCCACCCTCTTCGTTAATTTGACTTGCAACTGCTTCGGCTTTTCTAAGTCGCGTATCAGCAACAACTACTGCTGCACCTTCTTTGGAGAAACGAACTGAAGTGGCTTCTCCGATGCCGGATCCACCTCCGGTCACAATGGCTACTTTGTTATCCAAAAGCATTTTCTCTCCCTCAATGTTGAGACGGCGCGAATTTAGTAGCAGTAAGGTCGTACGCGCGCGAGAACTGGAGCGAACTTTGGCAAGCCCTGAATATCACCGAATTAGAGACATCATCGCTTCTAAACGAATTTCAAGCGATCGACCTATCAACCTTGAAAAGTTTCGGGCAAATATGGAAGTCACTGCTCGCGACCTTCCACCTGAGGTTTCCGGGACCATGGTGGATGCAGGCGGGGTCCCTGCTGAGCTGCAAATGACCCACGATGCCGAGAATCTCATTATCTATTTTCATGGCGGAGGCTACATAGGTGGATCGATTGCAAGCCACCGAAATTTGACGGGAAACCTAGCTCTTCAGTCACGATTCAGGGTCTTATCGGTTGAGTACCGCCTAGCACCCGAGCACCCACATCCCGCTCCTGTGGAAGATGCTGTAACTACCTACCAGTGGGCCCTATCTGAGGGCTACGAACCTCATAACATCGCTTTGGCAGGTGATTCTGCTGGGGGTGGGCTCACAGCAGCTTGTTTGATCGAGCTTAGAAATAAACAGCTTCCTACGCCCGCTGCCGGTGTGCTTATCTCACCTTGGTTGGACATGTCTCTGACCGGTGAGACGATGGTTAGCAATGATGAAAGGGATTCATCAATCTCTGCTAAGTCCATGCCTCGTACGCGAGAGCTATTCGTTTCGGAAGATCAGCTAAAGGATCCTTTGGCTTCCCCTCTAGAGGCTGATCTAGGCGGGCTGCCTCCGCTACTAATTCAGGTCGGTGATGAAGAAATTCTTTTGTCTGACAGTGAACGTTTTCACAAAAAAGCCATGCAAGCCGGCGTCGAAACTGAACTAAAGATTTGGCCTGAAATGTTCCATGTTTGGCACGCATGCGTTGGACTATTCGACGAAGCGAAGCTAGCGATTGACGAGATAGCTCAGTTCGTCTGGAAGAACACCAAAAGATAAAATCACTGAAAGTTGCTGCGCTGACTATCTATTCGGGCGGCGTCGTCCGAATCACGCCGTCGTTAATCAAAGCCGCATAATCCGATTTGCTTATCTCAGCTAGGTGGAGCGCTGCATAGTCATTGTGTTCTCCCATAGTGGCGGCGGGCCGACGCATAGTGGCGGGGGTCAGTGAAAGCCGACCTGCGAATCTCGGCCACACATGCGTGCCTGCTTCAGGGTGTGTCAGCGGAACAAAGAAATCAACACTCGCTAATTGAGGGTCATTGACAACGTCTC
>CAJWBN010000039.1 GCA_913020735.1 uncultured Acidimicrobiaceae bacterium | reverse complement strand
AGCAACTTCGTAGACAATGTGATCTCCGACATTGGCTAACTCTTCGAGCCGGCACGCCATTTGCCGGACCTTTCGCCAGACGTGCTCGACCTCCAAGTCATGCCACTCTTGGCTGAGGTACCGATCTGCAGATATCTCTCGGTTGTCGCTAAATTCTGGTGGGTATTCTCGAAGTAGAACTTCAGGTGGCCCAATGGCATCCGTGCTGAGAACGTCCTGAACAGTAGGTCCAGGCGCACGCCCCTTATGAGTCCCCTTCATGGTCATAAGTTAGCTTTAGACACTAAACGGTGAGGCCAAAATCGTTAACGTCTCATATTGAGTGATGCAGCGTGTTCGTCTGAGTCCTCTGTCAGGGGGCCTCCGTAGATTTCCATTTCGAACCAATCGACGAATAAAGGATCTCTGGCTGGCTTCCATAGCGACCAAGCTGCCTTCGCGCCAGGGCTTTGCATCAGTCCTAACTTGAGAAGGTTCACGCGCATGTCGAGTTGGTCCTGAGTGGCTAAACCGTTCTGTTGCTGTTCGTAGGTGTCGAATAGATCCACCAGCATGGTGTTCGTCCATAGGGTGACGCGCCATTGATCTTCGTTCGAGAGGTCTTGGGCCGAAAAATCTTTTGCCAAAAAGGAAACGAACTCTTCATTTTGGGTGGATGAAAGATAACGCTCATACAGTCGGTTAGTCAGAGTATGACTGAATTGTGCTTTCGTGAGCTTGACGTTTAGCTGGGCTTCTCTAGCTAAATAAATCAGTGAGAGAGGCAAAAGAGCACCTTCGATTATTTGTGCGATTGTTCCTAGATCGTCGAGCATTGGGATCTCCTTAAGTAGGGCGCCCAACAACGTAGACCGCTGTCGAATTGCGGCGTCATATGACTATCGATAAGACTGAGTGTTTAGTAAGCATTGAACGGTTTGTTGTAGAAAAACTTCAAACTCTGGTGGAAGGTGGACAAAGTGTCGACAGACATGAATATGGAAGAAATCCAGGATTACGCGGGCAATATGTTGGGTCACATGGTTGGTGCGGCCACGGTTGTTTGCAGCGACTTGGCTCACAAACTTGGCTTCTACAGGCATTTAGCTGGAAGCGGAGGTATGAGTGCTAGCGACCTCGCGCAGGCAGCTGAAACCAATGAAAGGTTGACTCGAGAGTTACTCGACCAGCAGGCTTCGGCGGGAGTGCTGACATACGACTCGGAAGCGGATACCTACGTGCTCAGTGATGCGGGAGCAATGGTTATGGCTGAACAGCATTCACCGGCGTGGTTGGCGGGTGGCCTAGGAGCGGTGCGGGCTATGTATGTCGGTTTAGATCAAGTCGAAGCTGCCTTTCGGGGCGATGGAGGCGTACCGTGGGGCGATCATCACCCGTGTCTATTTGATGGGACGCTTGAGTTCTTTCGGCCGTGCTACGAACACCATTTGGTGCAAGAGTTCATTCCGGCGTTAGAGGGCGGGGAAGAAAGAATTGCAAGCGGCGCTGTCGTTGCTGATGTTGGATGTGGCGCTGGGCTGTCCACTTTGACTATGGCCGCAGCGTTTCCCGATAGCACATTTGTTGGTATTGATTTTCACGGACCATCAATTGAGATGGCTAAGGCTGCTGCTGAGACGCAGGGCCTTTCTAATGTGCGATTTGAGGTGGAAAGCGCCACCAGCTATCAAGGAAGTTACGACCTCATCTGCTTCTTCGATTGCATGCATGACATGGGAGATCCTGTCGGCATCGCTCAGTACGCGAAATCTCAGCTGAGCGAGAATGGTTCGGTGATGCTCATAGAACCGTTTGCGTTCGATTCACGACAGGAAAACCATGCAGGCCTAGGAGGCGCCTTTTATGGCTTCTCCAGTTTCTTCTGCACGCCCTGTTCGCTATCCCAAGACGTAGGGCGGGGAATGGGAGCCCAAGCTGGTGAGCCTGGAATGCGATCAGTGTTTGATGAGGCTGGATATGGAGATTTTCAGCGTATTTCGGAGACTCCTACCAATATTGTTTACGAAGCATTCGCATAGTTAAGCAAAGCGGATCCGGCTTGTTCTACGGTTCTTAGTATGACGTCACAGCCTTACTATGATCCAGAAGTAGAGACGGTTCTTAGAAGCCAGCCCTCTTTAGGAACTGTCAATGCCGAAACCCTTGAAAGCGCTAGAAACTCGCGGCTTCTTCGTAATGAAGGAGTCGCGCTTTCAGATGAGGTCGAGCGTGTAGATCATTATGTGCCGGGCCTCGACGGTAATGAAATAAAGGTTCGGGTCCACAGGGTTAGAAACTCGCAAGAACTGAAGCCGGCGTTGTACTGGACCCATGGCGGTGGGTATGTCTTAGGTACTCCTGAACAGGACGACGATCGATTCGATCGTTGGTGTCAGCGGTTCGGCTTGGTTGGAGCGGCTGTCCAATATCGTTTAGCTCCTGAACACCCCTATCCGAGTGGCTTGGAGGATTCCTATGCCGGTTTGAAGTGGTTGAAAGAGCATGGTGAGTCGGTGGGCGTTGACGTAAACCGAATCGGTATCGGCGGTCCAAGTGCTGGCGGCGGAATGGCCGCAGCGCTAGCGCTGCTTGTTAGAGATCGCGGAGAATTCGAAATTGATTACCAACTCCTTATTTATCCGATGATCGATGACACAAGAGCTACTACAACCGCCGGATGGGAAGTGCCTATATGGAACCCGGAGTCCAATCATTTTGGATGGAGCTCTTATCTCGGTGATTTATTCGGGACTGAAGATATTCCTAGTCATGCAGCCCCTTCTAGGGAATCGGACCTTAGTAACTTGCCTACTACTTTCATCATGACCGGAAGCCTTGACGGATTCGCGGATGAAGACATTGAGTACGCGAAAAGACTCAATCATGCAGGTGTGCCGGTAGAGCTTCATGTTTATCCTGGCGCTCCGCACGGCTTTGACGGTTTTGCGGGTCAAGCCGCAGTAGCGAAACAAGCTCGATCTGATATCAACAATTTCTTGGGGAGAATGCTGAGTTCTTCTTAAGGGTTAAGGCTTTACGTAGAAAGATTCTCTTGCTTGAGATGGAGGAACGATTGGGATTTCCTCCTCGCTGAGCGGAGCCATCCATTGTTTTCTTTCTAGAGCGGCTTCGATGAAAGGCGCAAGTTCGGCATTTTTGTCTTCGACTCGCTGATCCCTGTGAGGAGCGAAGTGAGGAAGAACTTCTTCGCCAAACAATTCGAGGCTTTCGCAAATGTCTTCGTGACGATTCTTGCCTCCTTGCTGGAGGAATATGACCTGGTCAACACCGGCCGACTCGAAGTCTTTTACTAGGGATGTGTAATCCTCAGGAGTCCCGATGCCTGGAGCTCCGATGGTTGGTAAATCAGGTCCTCTGAGTTCTTCGTATTCTCCCCAGAGATTGCTGCGGCCTGGTCGCGTTTCGTTAGCGACAAGAGCGTTGACTGCGTACCTGAAGAATTGGAACCCATCGATCCCGCGACGCATCGCTTCGTCAGCGTCTTTATGGAGGCTGAATCCGGCGACCATAGCCAAATTGGCGTTTACGGTGTGCCCTAAGGGAACGCATTCTTCGCTTTTGATGATGTCGTAGTAGGTATTCGCCCAATTTTTAGCTTCGTCAGGATCTACGAAACTAAATGCGAGTGCCCCTAAGCCATTCCGAGCTGCTACTTCAATCGTTGAGCGGTTAGTGCAGGCAATCCACATTGGTGGGTGAGGCTTTTGCATAGGTTTCGGTACCACGTTTCGGCATGGCATTGAGAAACCTTCACCTTCGAAACCTGGATAGGGCTCCATCACCATCATGTTTGCGACTTGTTCGGCAGCTTCGAGTGACAGCTCTCTTTTGCGCCGGGCATTAATTTCGTAGCCGCGAAGCTCTAAACGAGTAGCACCTTCTCCGATACCGAATTCGACTCGACCTCTTGATATGAGATCCAGCATTGCGACGGTCTCCGCGGTACGGGATGGATGGTTGTAGTTGGGAATTACCTGTCGAATACCTAGTCCAATTCGTATCCGCTCGGTTTTCGCTGCCAGAGACGCGAGGAATACGTCTGACGCTGAACAATGGGAATACTCTTCAAGAAAATGATGCTCGACTGCCCAAGCATGATCAATGCCGATCTTGTCAGCTAAAACGATTTGTTCTGTCGCTTCTTCTATAAGACGTAACTCTGCTTCTTCGTCCCATGGTTTTGGCAATTGCAACTCGTAGAGCATCCCGAACTTCATATTTGTTCCTCCCCTGAAGCCATCTCGACGTTACAAGGGTGATCCTAAGACATTCAGATCTTTGATGAGGTTCTTAGTGCTCTTTCAGGATTTAGATAACAAAAGGCTTGTTGATAGACCCTTAGCGACTAGGGACTGTTGCTGCCAGACTTCTGTCTCAACAGTAGCTAGGCCGCCTGAAACCTCGCGACATATTGCTATGGCGACTAAGTCGCCATTGTCAGCTGGCCCTGAGAATCGAAGCGATAAGTCAGGGTTGGGGTGGGGGACCCAGGCGCCTTTGGGCATCACAGCATCAACGGGAGGCCCGACGGAAAGGTCTGCGGCTAGACAAGCGCCCTCGCTGCCGTCACCGTTCATGTCCCATGGGACTGTGATCATCGTCGCGATAGAAGCGCCAACGCGAGCTGCCCTTGGGCTAGCAGTGTCTATGATCGGAACCTCAACTCCCTCCGGTTTGCGCCAAGGCTTAGCATCTGCGTACAAACCAGGAGGTGGAGGTCCTAAGAGTCCGCTGTCGCTGTTAGTTGCTTGGATATCAGTTCGGAGTGATTCGGGAGCAGCGAAGACTACGCGGGCTTCAGTGGTTGGTTTATCTGACTCGTCGCTGAATTCCACTCGAAGGATTGTGATGCTTCGTCCCGATGAGAGAGTTGTGACGTTGGCCTTTGCTTGAGTGGTTGATAAGCCACGAAGAAAATGGATATCGAGGCCTGCTGCGACTCGGTTCGGTTCGACTGTGCGCCCCAAGGCAATGGCCGCTGCGGCTAAGGCGCCTCCCGTAACCCCTCCGAAGGCTCCATGAATTTCACTTGGCATATGCAGGTGCCAAACGTCTTTCTTGAAAGAGGCGTCAAAGTATTCCAAAGGTGTCATCCAAATAAGCCTTTACCTCAAACGGATATACCTAGAGGGTAGGCGCCGTCGCCCTTCCGTTCGAACTGTTCGGGCTAGCTTGATTGCATGGAAGGTGACAACACTTCAACTGCCCACCAAACGGCTCGATTGGCAAAGTTGGCTGCGACTTCTAAAGAGAGTCCGTTGGTGATGTTGAACATCAACAGGTATCGATCGGAAATCGACTTCCCAGGTGGAGAAAATTACACCTCGTACATGGAGGCAATAAATCGTTCGGTTGGAGCGGTTGGAGGGGCTGTTTTGTGGCGTGCGCCGGTCCAAGGGTCTGTAGTTGGCAATCTTGAAGGTTTCCACGAGGTTCTTGCAGTGTGGTACCCAAGCCATAAAGCATTTCTTGACTTACCTAACGCAGAGGGCGCCAAAGAAATGTTCCGTTATAGAAGGACATGCGTGGAAGAGGCCCACATACTCGAATTACCCGAGATCAGCTAGTTGATTGCGTGTCTTTAGGCCGCTGCCTACAGAGTTCTGGGTGGGACGTTAAAGGAAGAGCGGAACCAATGATCGGCGAAATATTTTAACTTTCTGAAGATTATCGCCCGTGGAATTTAGGAGGTCGTTTCTCCATAAAGGCCGAGGGTCCTTCGACCGCATCCTCGGTCTTAGCTAGAGCTTCTCCGATTTCGGTTTCTAGCAGTAGGGCCTCGGACTCTTCTAGATCAGCTGACTTTCGGACGACCTGTCGAGCTGCTTGAACAGCCAACGGAGCATTCGAAGCAATAATTTGAGCGAGTTCTAATGCTGAAGGCAAGGTTTCCGACGCCGGGGCCAAGCGGTTGAATAATCCCGAGTTAGCTAGATCGTCGCTAATGATTGGCTTCGCACCAAGCAACATTTCCATTGCCAAGGCCCCGGGTAGGTGCCGACGCAGTAACGCGGTACCGCCCATGCCAGGGATAAGACCTAGAGCAACTTCAGATAAACCTAGCTTTACTCCCTGGGCGACTACTCGGAGATCACAAGCAAGCAAAAGCTCCATGCCGCCTGCGATGGCGTGTCCGTTTACCGCAGCGATAATCGGCTTGCCGATGTCATGCCCTACCAGAGTCGCTTGCCGCAATAACGCTTTGTCTTCGAATATTGCTTGTTCGAATTTGTCTTGTGGTTCTCGAGAGCCTGTGATGAGCGGGATTGTGGTTCCTAAATCGAAGCCAGAGCAAAAAGTTGAGTCACCGGCACCGGTAAGTACTACAACCCGAACCTCGGAGTCCGCTTTGATTCGCTCCCAAATTTCGGCCAACTCCACTATGAGTTCTGGATTAAGCGAATTTCGAGCCTCCGGTCGATTAAGCGTAACCAAACCAACATGGTTCTCTAGGCGATATTGGAGAACTGCCATATCAAATCCCGATGTCTCGTAGGTTGTAATCGCGCAAGTGCGACTTCGTTTCTTCGTTCCAAATGAATTGTTCTTCGAGGCCTCTGAAGGGTTCGTAAACATAGCGATCTTCATCAGGGAAATGTTGTGATCGAGCGTCGATTCCCCATGCGATGGCCTTTGAGCGTTCAAAGATGTATTCCTCGTCATACTCCGAGACGGGGTTGTGAACACCCCCGCTTCGTATGCCGAGAACTGAGGATCGGCGATGAAATCCGAAGTTAATGGTTACTCTGACCTTTGAACTGGTGTTAGCGAAGGAACCATGCACTGCTTGACGACTTGTGATTGCGACGTCACCGGGACCGCAGATGACTGGGACGGCTTCAGGAAGTCGATCCGAACCTGCCTCTTCAACCATTCTTTTGATGTTTATTTTGCCGACGCTGTGTGACCCTGGAACAACCCAGAGACCGTTAGCTGCATCGCAACCGTATAGCTGAGCCATGAAATTAAAGCCGTGAGTGTGGTTATCCAATTCGGGACTATCCCAATGAGTCCAGCCATCCTGATGCCAAGCGACGGAACCGCCTAACCCTGGCTGTTTTATCCATACGGCTTCGTTAAACGGAGTGAAATCAGGTCCGTTGATAGTTTCGGCGACTCTAAGTAGATCCGGGTGTCCATAAAGCCTGAGACACGCGTCAGAAAACTGCAGTGAACCTAGAAATAGCTGCACAACGTAATCTGGTGCCTCAGTGGGAGGGGCAGGCTCATTCATTTTGGCTTGGTGACGGCCGTAGGAAGCATCGGTGCCCCCAAGAGGGTCGGATAAAGGACGAACCCAACTGATATTTCTGGCTGTAAGACCTACGCCTAATGCGGTATTGCCAGATTTGTCTATCTCGGCGTCTTTGGTGACCGGTGACCTTTCAAGCATGTCCGCTACATCAGACTCGATTTCCTTAAGCTCTTGCTCTTCGATTACATCTGTAAAAATGTAGAAGCCGTAGCGGCCATAAGAGTCCACGATGTCGCTATGCAGACGACCATCAGGTCCGAAGCGAATGGGCCCACGGTTATCTAACTCCAGGGCACGAGAGGTACCTCGTTCTCGGTACATGACCATGGCATCTTCATCGGCTCCATAGTCAACAATTGGAACTTGCACCAATGGAAGTTTTGTATCGACCATGCCCTTCGAAGTTAGTCCCTTTTGGGAGTGGTGGTTTTCAGTACAACACCTGCGCGGATAGGGATGCTTGATCAGGCGGGTTGTTGTACGGTCCCACTATGCGTCTAGTGGAGAATTACATTAGTGGTTTACTCAACTACGCGAACTTTGGGGGTAGGGCTCGTCGATCTGAATATTGGTGGTTTGCTGGAGCGAATCTGACCCTGGCGACGGTCTTTTGGAGTCTCGGAAAGTTAGGTTCGCCCCTGGGGAGTCTCAGCCTTCTATATGCGATAGCGGTTTTGCTGCCTAACTTGTCGATAACTGTTCGCCGTCTTCACGACATAGGTCGCAGTGGATGGTGGTTGCCGCTCGGCATACTGCCGACGCCATTTGTTTTCCTCATCCTCTTCTTCATGTGTCAAGAAGGGGAGGAGCAAACCAATCGTTTCGGTCCACCCCCAGTCGGATAGCTAAAACAGTTTCCCGACCATGTCTTCGGGAACTACGACCTGATCGAATTCTTCAGCAGTTAGGTGCCCTAGAGCCACTGCTTCCTCCCGGAGAGTGGTTCCGTTGGCATGTGCTGTTTGGGCAATTTCAGCCGCCTTGTAATAGCCAATCTTCGTATTGAGAGCCGTTACTAGCATCAGACTTTTCGACAGTAATTCGTCTATTCGCTCTTGGTTTGGTTCGATTCCGACGGCACAGTTGTCATTGAAACTCTGACAGGCATCACCGATAAGTTGTGCGCTGAGGAGGACGTTGTATGCCATAACGGGCTTGAACACGTTCAACTGGAACTGACCGTGGGTGCCGGCGACTGTTACGGCTGCATCGTTTCCGATTACTTGAGCGCAGACCATGGTGATGGCTTCGCACTGAGTTGGATTTACTTTGCCCGGCATAATTGAACTGCCGGGCTCATTTGCTGGAAGCACTATTTCGCCGATGCCGCATCGCGGACCGCTTGCGAGTAGTCGAATGTTGTTGGCGATGTGCATGAGGCTTACAGCAACTCTTTTTAGGCTGCCGCTAATTTCAACCATTGCGTCGTGAGCGCTGAGGGCTTCAAATTTGTTTTCTGCTGTTATGAAAGGATGGCCGGTCAGTTCAGCTATTTTCTCGGCGACTGCAACGTCGTAGCCGTCGGGTGCGTTCAACCCTGTTCCTACAGCTGTTCCCCCTAAAGCAAGTTCTCTGACTCTCTCTAAACTGTCTGAAATGGCCTCAGTTCCGCGTTGCAACTGCATCGCGTAGCCACTGAATTCTTGACCCAAGGTCAATGGGGTGGCGTCCATCAGGTGGGTCCGACCTGTTTTGGTAACTTCCATAAAGTTTTTAGCTTTGACCGCCAACGTGTCCTGGAGCAGCGAGATTTTTGGCAGTGTCTCAGAAACAATTTTTTCATATGCAGCCATATGCATTGCTGTTGGGAAAGTGTCATTCGAACTTTGACTTTTGTTTACGTCGTCGTTGGCCGAAACAAGTTTTTCCTGTCGAAAATCGCCACCCATGATCTCCGTGGCTCTATTCGCTACGACCTCATTGACATTCATGTTTGATTGGGTTCCCGATCCTGTTTGCCACACAACTAGGGGGAACTGGTCGTCGTGTTCACCGGAAAGTATCTCATCACAAGCAGATGCAATCGCTTGAGCTTTTTCGTCCGAGAAATCGGTTAAGTCAGCGTTAACAAGGGCTGATGCTTTTTTCAAAAAAGCGAAGGCGCTAACTATTTCTTTTGGCATCAGCTGGCCGCCGATTTCAAAGTTTTCGAGGCTACGTTGCGTTTGAGCGGCCCAATATTTGTCGTCGGGGACTTCAATTTCGCCAATAGTGTCTTTCTCTATACGGAACGCGCTCATGATCGTGGATCCTCACTGTTTCGCGGAAAAAAGAAATATATCAATACCCGTAGATTTCTTAACTGACCTGGTATTGGACCTGAATCCTAGATCTTTAAGGACTGCTACGGCCTATTAAAAATGAGTGTTTTATTGTTTGGGATTTGAAGATGTTGTTGCTGTTCGACCGAAAATCCGCTTCATCTTAGAAAAGTCCACCAGGTCGATATTGCAATACCTGCTAAGCCCAAAACGATCATTGTGACGATGCTTGACCTTGGAATTCGTCCATCGCTGTCGCTAGGGAGTCGGCGGCGCACTATTTGTAGTAACCGGTCGGCCCAAGCAACATCTCGGCTGAGGATGCCGAGACCAATTGCGACAACTAATAGCCCGGGGCCGGGTAGCGGCATCAAGATCACTCCCAGAATTGTGACAAATGTCCCAGACGCCATTCGAAACAGTCGGGTTATTACCCCTCTTCGCGCCTCCTCGCGCGTTTCCTCGCGGTAGCCAGTTTCAAACTCTGCTTCGATCGCCGCTTCTTCGAAGCGGTTGTCTTGCTGGTCCACCGAGGACTCCGTTCTTAGTTATCTGTCATGCTTGTTAGCGCCGATCTAGTCTGGCGCGTGAGATTCTTAGAATCTAGTGCTCGTACGGCGGGGGAGGGTTTATGTCAACGTGGCAGATAGGTGCTGTCTCAGTTACCAAGGTTCTAGAGATGGAAAAGCATTGGCCTTTTTCTGCGTTGCTTCCTGGTGCTGAAGGAATTGTGGATGAATTCGAATGGCTGAAACCTGACTTTGTAACGGAGGAAGGCAGAATGAAGCTTTCGATTCACGCGTTAGTCGTTGAATCGGAAGGACTGACGATTATCGTCGACACGTGTTGCGGGAATAACAAGCAACGGCCGGGTGCAATTCCTTTTGACAACCTGGAGACCGACTTCATAGGCGAACTCGAGAAGTGTGGTTACAAGCCTGAAGATATTGATGTCGTTATTAGTACTCATCTGCATGTTGATCATGTTGGTTGGAACACGACTCTCGTTAACGACAGTTGGGTGCCAACTTTTCCGAATGCTGAGTATCTCTTCGTGAAAGGTGAACTTGACCACTGGTCCAGTGAGCCCCAGCATTATGGGCCGGTGTTCGAAGATTCGGTACAACCGATACTTGATGCAGGGATAGCAACAGTTATTGAAACTGACTATGAAATTACGGGTGAAATCGGCTTAGAGCTAACTGCTGGCCACACGCCAGGTCATGTGAGCGTAACTATCAATTCTCAAAATGAATCGGGCCTGATTACAGGAGATATGACTCACCATCCGGTTCAATTTGCGAAACCTGATTTGGCTTCATCGGCAGATTGGGATCAGGACATGTCGACAGCGACTCGATACGAGGCATACGAACGCTGGAGTGATGGGCGGCTCATCATTGGCACTCATTTCGCTGGAAGAACCGCAGGAGTTCTCCTTGCTCAGGAAAACGGTTGGCGATTTGAAGCCATTTGAGGTTTGCTTTTTGGGCGTGGCCGCTTGATATTCAAACCAGTAGGTTGAATTGGATGGCTGAGATCGTAGTTTCGTCTAGTCCCAAACGATTTAGCAGAAACTGTTCTACGCCACCGTGTTCAGTGTCGAAGTGATTCAAGGTTTGCTCCATGGCTTGTCGTGGAGCTGATAGGGCTGGTCGAATTGCTTCGATGTCAGCTCCTGCTTCTTCAAGGCTTGGTCTGAGTTCTTCGATTCGACGTTCGGACCTTAAAGCATTAGTGAGTTCGTAGTCGTCTAGAAGGACGTCACGTTCGACGCCGCATAGCTCGAGGATCAAAGCTGTGGCGATACCTGTCCGGTCTTTGCCAGCAGTGCAGTGAAATAACAATGGCCAGGATTCAACATCGGCTGCCAACTCTAAAAACTTAACGAACTGATGTCCTGAATCCGAAAGCATTTCGATGTAGCTATCGGCCACATCTGCTACAGACACTGACGTAATCTCTCCCGCACGTATCCTGTCGACGAATTCGGTTTGCTGAGCTATTTCATCTCCGATTGGGAGTGGTACGTGGGTCGTAACCGTGGCCCATAGGCGTGAGACGTCTCGATGTGCTTCTGCCGAAGTGCGAAAATCTACAACTGTGCGTATGCCGTAGCTAGCTAATTCTTCTAGGTCATCTTCAACTAAATGACTTAGGCGATCTGATCTAAAGAGGGCGTTTGTTCGGACACGTCGAGCCTCACTCGTCGGATACCCGCCGATGTCGCGGCAGTTCATCGCTCCGGTTAAGTTAATTATGGCGTTGTCACGATTCATGATTGTGGGCGCGGTTCTCTGGGTAGCCCCAGAATTCTCTCTCCGATGATGTTGCGCAGGATCTGTGTCGTGCCCCCCATAATTGTGTACGCGGGGGCGTATATGAGATTTCGAGAGACTCTGTTACTGAGCATTGACTCTGCTCCCACCGCATAGCCGACGAAGTTGGCGACCTTTTGTTCGAACTCAGTGCACCAGGTCTTTGTGACAGCTGAGTATTGAGCAAATGGTGTTTGTCTAAGTACGTTTCGGAGCACCATGTCTCGGCCGATCGTGTAGCCAGTTTCTATTTGTGCCATTTCTTGCCGAAGGATTGGGTTTTGAGGGTCCACTAGATCTTTGGTGTCGAGGTACAGACGTTGGTTAGATGCCAGGCGGTCAATGCCGCCGCGTTCGTGTTCTAACTGGCGCATCGTTTGACCGAAACTGTTGTTGAGTTCGCCTACGAGATTCTCTGCTGGAACGAGCACGTCGTTGAAGAAAACTTCATTGAAATGCGAATCTCCTGAAGCGTCTTTGATGGGTTTCACTTCTATGCCGGGTGATCTCATGTCAACGATGAATTCGCTCATGCCCTTGTGCGGTGGTGCTTCCATGTCAGTGCGACATATCAAGTAACACCAATCGGCAGATTGAGCTCCGCTCGTCCAAATTTTCTGACCGTTTACAATCCAGTTGGAACCATCTTGTATGGCCCGTGTGCTGATCCCGGCAACGTTTGATCCTGCGTCAGGTTCTGACATGCCAATGCACCACTTGGATTTGCCCTGTCGCATTGATGGAAGAAATCGTTCTTGTTGTTCATCTGTCCCATAGGCAAGAAGAACAGGGCCTATTTGTCTATCTGGGAAAAAGGATCCGGCCATAGGCGCTCGCCCCAAGAGCAGTTGTTCTGTTACAACGAATCGTTCGACCTCGGGTCTTCCGTCGCCGCCTTTGTCGATCGGCCACGTCATTCCGATCCAACCTTTTTGGGCAAGTCTCAGGGTGAATTCGTCGCTGTAACCGACGAGCCACCCATCGTCGGTATTGAACAAATCAGAAGTTGCTTCGGTGACCCATTGGCTAGCTTCAGTCGCTAAGTCATCGAAATTTTTTGGCCAGGTGTAATCCATTGGGTTCTGAGCGTAGCTAAGACCCTCGCGTATGGCGATTTTGATTGGCTTATTACCGGTAACCTCGCCCGAATGCGAGCAGCGGTGATAACTGAATACGGCAGTGAAGACGTTTTGAATGTGCAAGAGGTTCCGGATCCTGCACCAGGACCTGATGAGGTTGTAGTTGGCGTGACGGCTTCGGCTATGAATCGCGCCGATTTGCTTCAGCGGGCTGGTCTATACCCTGCACCAGGTCCCAAGCCCGAGCATGAGATACCTGGATTGGAGTATTCGGGAGAGATTCTGGCTGTCGGTTCGCAGGTTTCTGACTGGTCGCCGGGAGACGTAGTGATGGGAATAGTTTCCGGCGGGGCAATGGCGGAGAGGGTTGTAACCCACGAACGAATGCTTCAACCCGTGCCTAGCGGTATTGGGGTTGCTGATGCCGCCGCAATTCCTGAAGTCTTCATGACTGCTCATGATGCGCTTGTAACGCAGGGTGCTCTTAGGTCGGGCGGTCGGGCGTTAGTTCACGCTGGGGCTTCCGGTGTTGGCACAGCAGCTATCCAGATAGTCAAGGCCTTGGGGGCTCAGGTAGCGGTAACTTGCTCCTCTAGCAAAGTTGAGGCCTGCAGAAATTTGGGCGCGGACTTAGTGGTGGATTACGCAGCGAAAGATTTTTCAGAGGCTGTAGACGCCTGGACCAACGGTGAGGGAGTTGATGTAGTGCTCGATGTCGTTGGGGGGGATTATTTAGCGAACAACATTAAATGTTTGAAGGTTCAGGGACGCATAGTTCAAGTCGGTGTTATGGGATCCCCTGTAGCTTCATTTGCGTTGGGTGCTTTGCTTCCTAAAAGAGCTTCTTTGATAGGGACAGTGCTTCGCTCAAGACCTATCGAACAGAAGATTGAAGCCAATCAACTTTTCATATCTCAACTGTTGCCTCGGTTTGATGACGGAAGTTTGAAACCCGTCATTGATTCGAGATTCTCTTTAGACGAAATAGCCGAAGCTCATGCTTATATGGCCACGAACGCGAACATAGGCAAGATACTTATCGATATCTGAGGTTTTAACTGACCGAGATCAGCGGTTTGACATTTGTACGTAGTCGCGTTCGGCCGGTCCGGTGTACATCTGTCTTGGGCGATAGATCTTTTGCTCAGGGTCATCAAGCATTTCTTGCCAGTGTGCGAGCCAGCCCGGTGTGCGACCTATGGCGAACAGAACTGTGAACATGTCCATCGGAAAGCCCATGGCCTCATAGATCAGCCCAGAGTAAAAGTCGACATTCGGATAGAGGTTTCGGTCGATGAAGTAGGGGTCGCTTAATGCGACCTCTTCTAACTTCATCGCGATATCCAGAAGAGGGTTCATTCCTGTCACTTGGAAAACCTGATCTGCGGTCTTTTTGATGATGGTCGCTCTCGGGTCGTAGCTCTTGTAGACCCGGTGTCCGAATCCTTGTAGAAGAGTCTCGCCGGACTTCACTTTTTCAACGTACGCAGGAACGTTTTCGAAGCTTCCTATTTCGTGAAGCATGTGGATCACGGCTTCGTTCGCGCCGCCGTGTAGGGGCCCGTAAAGGCCGCATGTGGCAGCAGCTACCGCAGAGTACGGGTCAGCATTGCTGGAGCCGACGGTCCGCATGGTGGTCGTTGAGCAGTTCTGCTCATGGTCAGCGTGAAGGATCAGAAGGATGTCTAACGCGCGGGTCAGAGTGGGATCTGGTTCGTAGGCGGGGTCAGCAACGTTCCACATCATTCGCAGGAAGTTGCCGGTGTAACCGAGATGGTTAACGGGGTACTCGTATGGCAGACCTAAACGGTTTTTGTAGGCAAAGGCTGCCATCGTAGGCATTTTTGCTATGAGTCGGATGGTCTGGATGAGACGGTTGTGGGGGTCGTTTATGTCTTTGGCCTCGGGATAAAAAGTAGACAACGCCGCTACTGTCGAAACCAGAGTTCCCATTGGGTGGGCGTCGTAACGGAAACTGTGCATGAAGCGAGCGATGTCTTCATGCACGTAGGTGTGGTAGGTGATGTGGTGTACCCACTCGTCAGCTTCATCTTCTGTTGGAAGCTCTCCGTTGAGGAGCAGGTAGCAAACCTCGAGAAAGTTTGAGTGCTCTGCTAGTTGCTCTATTGGGTATCCCCGGTATCGAAGGATGCCGTTTCCGCCGTCAATGTATGTGATTTGGCTGTTGCAATTCGCTGTGGACATGTAGGCCGGGTCGTAAAACCACATCCCTTTGTCGAGCTCGCGAAGAGCTGATGAGGAGATTGTGCCATCCACGATTGGGACTGTGACTGTTTCTCCGCTGCGGTTATCTGTAATTGTGAAGGACTCTTCTGACACGATTATTCCTCTGCATTCTGTACGTCTTATATGTCCGCAAAGGGGGTCAAGCCCTCAGGTGCGCCGTTGCACGGCTTGATAAACCCCGCCCGGACCGTACATCAAGTTGGGACGTTTCGCCTCTTTCAGTGGGTCAGTTTTTTTTGATCTTTGTGAAGAGCACCCTCAATATGTCGTCTGTCGGTGCCTGAAGCAGCTCAAAGAGGCGAATTATCGTGTCTTCTTTGCTGCAGTTGCTCTCGTTTTGAGCTGAACAGATCCACGAGGTCGACAAGCTCTTTTCGTGTATCGGATGGGTCGATTACTGCGTCTACGAATCCTCGCTCAGCGCCAACATATGGATTCAAATAGGTCTCTTCATAATCGTCTACCCAGGTAGCGATTGTTTCTTCGGATTCACCTCGTTGGAGAATTTGAGCGGCCTGGGTGGCTCCCATGACAGCGATCTCGGCTGTGGGCCAGGCTAGGTAGGCGTCGTTGCCCATGGTTTTGGAATCCATAACGATGAAGGCACCGCCGTATGACTTCCTGAGCACCAGTGAGATTCTTGGCACTGTCGCTCTCGCGTAGGCGAAAGCCATTTGCGCTCCGTGTCTAATCATTCCTCGCCACTCAAGGTCTTTGCCGGGATAGAAGCCTGGAGTATCTACGAAGGTGATGATGGGCAAATTAAATGCGTCACACATAGCAACGAAGCGAGCACCTTTTTGAGAGGCCGGTATGTCTAGCGTTCCGGCGATTGCCATGGGCTGATTAGCGACGATTCCTACAGGTCGACCGCCCATGTTGCCGAACCCTGTGACGAGGTTTGCAGCCCAACCCCCGCGCAGTTCCAGAAAGTCGCTGTCGTCAACAACCAGGCTGATCACGTCTCTAACGTCATATGAGCCTGTAGGTGTCTCGGGCAGGAGCTCTCCAGCCTCTGGGGTTTTTCTGTCAATCGGGTCCGAAGTTAGATTGAACGGCGGTTCGTTCTCGTTGTGATCTGGCAAGAAGCGCAAAATGTCGCTGATTGTTGCAAGGACATCATCGTGGGGGACGACGATGCTTGCAGCGCCGGTGTCTCTGTAGTGGACGTTAGCTCCCCCTAGTTCTTCGACATCAACTTGCACCCCAGTCATTTGGCGGACAGGAACGGGTCCGCTAACGAAGGCGTAAGCATCATTTGCCATAACCACGATGTCGGCAAGTCCTATTAGCAGAGCTGTTCCCGAGACAGCCGGCCCTGTTACTCCTGCGAGAATTGGTATTACTCCAGAGGCTTTAGCTAGAACCCGTGCAGCTCGACCCCAGCCGTCAAGGGCAGCTACGCCGTGGTTTGCGTCTGCACCTGAGGATGCGAGTAGGAGCACTATTGGTAGGTGCTTCTCTAAAGCCAAAGTCGCAGCCGCCGTAATGGTGTCGCCGTCTTCTGGTGTGAGGGCGCCTCGATGTTCGGGGTCCTCCGCTCGGATGAGCATGACCGAGCGACCGTCTAAATCATGTACACCCGCAATGGCGTGAGCTGGTGTGCCTTGCCGTATCTGGAGCGTGCTCGGAGTTGTCACATGACTGAGCGTAGGCGAGTTGAGTGCATGAGTAGTGCTGTTCGTTATAAACGCAATTAAACAGCGGTTAAACCTTCGATGCTTGGCGCCAGGTCTCGGACTATTTTCCTGAGGACATCTCTGGCCGCTGATGCCGGAGCGGAAAGCATGCCTCGACGGCGAATAGCCAACCCGACGCGACGCCTTGGCATGTCTTGGAGGGTTAATACAGCCCAGCCTCCGCGACCGATCCATGAAGGTATAGCGGTTACTGGCACTATTGCAGGCGCGTAACCCTGGAAGGCCATCGTTGCGGCGAGGCGGATTCCATCAAGTTCGGCGATAGTGCGTAGCTCTACGTTTTCTTGACGAGCTTTGTCGTCAATTAATACTCGCAGATTCGAACCTGGAGGGCTCAACAGCAAGTTATGTTCTGCGAGTTCGCCGATGTGGACTGGTCTGTCTCCATCCCTGGCAAGAAAGTGTCCATCGGGCGCTATGACGACTAGCTGTTCTTCGAAGAGGGGAGTGGTGAATAGCTCGTCATGTTGAAGGGGTGTGT
>CAJWBN010000038.1 GCA_913020735.1 uncultured Acidimicrobiaceae bacterium | reverse complement strand
CGCTGAGTAGGCGCCGCCCGCCCCACAGCACAGCCCGTCATCGTCTAGCGCTACTGATTCCGTGTAGCGACCCAACACTTCATATACAGATCGATGCGATTTTTGGACATGGCGAAGATGACACGGATCCTGCACGGCGACACGATCCTTCCCTTCAGGGTTCGGAGGTAATTTGTCTATGTGATCTGCAAGCCATTCATGGACATCAAACACCCGCTCAGTAAATTGCTGCGCCTCCTCGGTACCGAGCAAATGGCCATAATCCTTCAGCTGGGCCCCGCAACCAGCTGAGTCCACAAGAATCGGTCCTTGATCCGGAAACGCCGACATCGTCCTTTCAGCCAAGCGTCGCGCATCTTTACCCAGACCTGCATGGACATGTAACGCCCCGCAGCAAGCGGCTTGCTTACTTGGGAATTGGACGCCCGCCCCAGTTGCTTCAACAACACGTTGCACCGCTCGGTGGGTCTCTCGCATCCAGGCGTCCATGATGCAGCCGGTGAAGAGATAAACATCGTGACCGCTCCCCACTAGTCGTCTTTGGATGAGAGGTATCTTTGGTAGTCCCAGTTTCTTTGGCAGCACTCTAAGCGATTGCAGTATCGACAGGACTCTGGAACCAAAGGCCAGAAAGTTGGGCCAACCCAATACTCGATACCCGAGCCGCCGCCACCGTGGCTGATAGGACGTCTGGGTTGCCAACGCCTCTCGCGTTGTCTCCATCATCGAACCGAACCCAACGCCAGCTGGACATGCACTTTCGCAACCGCGACATTGGATACAAGCATCCATAAATTCGACGAACTTTTCATCAACAAAGCCTGTCTCAGACGCTTGCTTCATCAGGGCGATTCGCCCGCGAGGCGAGGATGACTCTTCTTGGGTAACTCGATATGTCGGACAGTGCGGTAGACAAAGACCGCATGAAACACATGAAGCTAGATCACTGTGGGGAATTCCAAGATCAATTTTGGTCTTTGTCATGCTTCTACGACCTGTCGACCTGGGTTCAGCCTGCCCGTCGGATCCAGCCTATGTTCTAAGTCGAGCATCAACGAATAGTTAGGTTCAGGTACCCGCCAACCGGTATCAGCATCGTTGGTATGAACAATCCCAACTCCTATCTCGGCAACCCAGCTTCTCCCATCGGGAACAAGGTCTTTCAGCGATTTAGGTTCAACCGCAACCCGTCGACCGGTGGGTAAATCAGGCGGTCCTTCGACTTCTTCTAAATCCAAAAGCCCTGCTTCAGCATCAACATCCGATGAGACGCCCTCGACACAAACCCAAACCTGCTCTCCGTTCCAAAGGATGGACGAGGGCCGATACAACTTGGAGTAGACCTCGAAAGGATCTGCGGGGCCTGATAGCCATCGAGTGGTTTGAGGGACTGGCAAGCACCGGAGTATCACTTCAGCCATACAGCCAAATTTGCCCAACGAGCCCACAAGTAGACGACATAAGTCATATCCGGACACATTCTTAACGGTGGGACCACCGGAAGTCACGACTTTACCTTCGTGGTCCACGTGTCGGATCTGAAGCACCAGGTCTCGCACATGCCCATACTTAAGGCGTCGGATTCCGCTTCTTCCTACCGCGAGTACTCCCCCCACAGTCGCGGTTGGGTCCATATCTAACGGCACCATCTGACCGTGCTTCGCTAGCTGCTCTGACAACTCCTTGAGCGTTGTGCCCGCTCCACATCTCACCGTCATTTCCTCAGGTTGATGAGACCAAACGCCCGAGGGCGCAACAACCTCACGAGCTCCCGGGTCCGGGAGGCCTCCCACCTGCCACTGGGTTCGACCGCCGACCACTGTTACTGGGCCACTAGCTCCGACTTGAGATGCAAAGTCGAGTATTTCTTGTGAATTCTGGTCCTCTGAGCTCACACCCACGCTCCCTCTGGGACGTGCTGGCGGAAAGAGTCACTACACCGGGATCCGGAAGGCAAAACCTTTAAGGGGTTTGCGAGTCCTTGCGGATCAAAAGCTTCGCGAATCAGGTCTTGTGTGGCCATGTCATGGGAGCTAAAGAGCATGCCCATGTAATCGCGCTTTTCTAGACCAATACCATGTTCGCCGCTTAGCACTCCGCCCGCCTCAATTGAGGCTGTCACAATTGCGCGGCCGGCAGCGTGAACCCTCTCCATAACACCTTGTTCGTTGCTGTCGTACGCCAAAATAGGGTGCAGGTTTCCATCACCGGCATGAAACACATTGACGGCAATGAGGTCATAAGCGTCGGCAATGTTGTATACCTTTTCTAAAACCTCGACCAGCTTTCCCCGCGGTACCACAGTGTCGTGCAGGTAATAGTCAGGTTTGATTCTTGCGACAGCCCCGAAAGCATTCTTTCGACCCTTCCACAGCAACTCTCGCTCTTCGTTGTCGACCGCTACCCGAATGTTTCCCACCTCATGGCGTGCCGCTACCTCCCGAATCACCTCAACTCCGTGCTCAACTCCTCCCGGAAGTCCATCGAGTTCAACTAGTAAGACTGCATCAGCTTCAGTTGGGTAACCGGCGTTAACAAATGCTTCAACAATCTCGATTGCTCGTTTATCCATCATTTCCAGAGCAGCCGGTATCAGTCCCGCGGCGATAATGGCAGACACAGTCGCTGCTCCATCGCGAACATCAGCAAAATCAAGTAGCAGCGTGCGCACAGAAGGGGGGTTTGGAGTTAGACGAACGGCAACCTTGGTAGCAACGCCCATCGTTCCTTCGGAGCCGACAAAAATCCCCCGAAGATCGTAACCGTGCGGTTCAGCAGTCAAATCACCTAGAACGGTGACACTTCCGTCCGGCAACACAACCTCGATAGCCACCACATGGGCGCTAGTAACGCCATACGCCAGACAATGAGGACCGCCGCTGTTGTTGGCAACGTTTCCTCCAATTGAGCAGACCTGTTGGCTAGATGGATCCGGCGCAAAATGAAACCCTAACGGTGACAACTCTTTGCTTAAATCTAAATTAAGCACTCCAGGCTCAACCCAGGCCACGCGGTTGTCTAGATCAACATCCAGAATCTTGTTCATTTTGGCAGTCGCTATTATGACCGGGTCTCCAACGGGCACGGCCCCACCCGCAAGACCAGTGCCCGATCCTCTAGCCAGGAATGGTCGTCCGTGGTCATGACAAATCCTGACGACTTGCCTAACTTCTTCGGTGTCTACGGGTAGACAGACAATTGCCGGCTGACCTTCCAGCACAGAACCATCCTTGCCATAGAGTCCAAGCTCAAAATCACCCGATCGAGCTCGGCTGCCCAAAACGGCCGACAAGTCATCAAAAAGCTTCGTGTCTGTAGAGATCTGCACTATGACGAACGTACCGTAGGATGGAGGTGTGACGAAGCCCTTAACGTCATCTAATTCAGATCGAGAGTGGTTGTCTTTCGAGGATCCAGCCGAGCATCGGACTTGGCTCTTCGACATAACCTTCTTGGCTAGTGCTTGGACTTGCATCTATGGTGCTGGTTGTCCCGGTGTTGAACCCGAGCCAGCGCCGGAAAAAGAGCTTGGCTGTTGCACACATGGCGCGTACATCTCAGATGACCAAGACCTGAAGCACGTTCGAGAGCAGGCCGACCGCCTGACTTCCGAACTCTGGCAATACAAGGAACATGCCGACGCTGTAGGTGGAGGCTTATGGCAGGACGACGAGGGTTGGTGGCGAACAAGAGTCGTAGAAGGTGCCTGTATTTTCCAGAATCGTCCAGAGCATCCAAACGGCGCTGGGTGTGCCTTTCACCACCTAGCTCTTTCCACGGGTGATAATCCGATGGAAGTTAAACCTGAGATCTGTTGGCAGGCCCCCATACGTCGCGAGGACCATGAGACAGTGACGGGACACATATACACAATGGTGCGCGAATGGGAAAGGCGCGACTGGGGAGGAGAGGAAACAGATATTTGGTGGTGGTGCACATCAGATAGTCAGGCCCATGTTGGAGCTACCCCGGTATATCAACAGATGGAAGCTGAACTAGCGGCTATATGCGGACCTACTGTCTACGGTTGGCTGCGATCAGAGTTAGAACGTCGAAAGTCAGCTTCTTCGCTTTTACCGCACCCGACTGTCAGACGCACCTAAGGTCTACGATTTTTCCTCTTCGGTGTCATCGAAATCAGCGTATTTGTCTGCCAGTTCAGAGTAGTCGTCATACTTGTCTGCGAGGTCGCCGTATTGGTCGTCTGGCGCGTCTTCCTCTTCCTTAGAAAAAAGGTCAGGCTCATCGAATTCGAAATCTTCAACAGAGAACGCGGCAGCGTTGTCTCTCTGGAATTTTCGCGCCTCTTCGTATCGGCGATGACGACCCTTCTTCACGGATGGCTCCTCGTCTCCAAACCGCCTACAGCTACATACCGGATGACCACTCCATCGAGCAGCGCACCGGAATCACATTATTTCTAGCAGATAATTGACACAAAAATTGGGTCGTTACGGCTCAAAATTCTCTTTATTTTTGTCGGGAAAAGGCAAGCGGGGTTCTAGAACTAGTCCCCCTCTGGTATCAAACGCCAAAGAAGCACGACCTTCGACCAAATCACGAATCCGTGTACCAACCAGATCAGCTCGCCAGCCATTAGCGAGCCGCGGGTTAGTGGCGCCTCGGAGTAGGTCATTTATGTCGGACCTAGTGGCCAACAAACTTGGGTCGACGGCTTCATCTTTCGCGACTTGTGAAATCCACGCTGAGACCAACGTAACTGCGGCCCTCATTTCGTTTCCTAGCTTCGGTCCGTCATCAACGTCGAGTGTTGCTACCTGGTCTCCGCTCATCTTCATGCCGTCAGCAACCAAAGCCAAGAGCTCTTCCGCCAAGGAGTCCTTCAACGAACGACTATCAAGGCCTCGAATTGCCTTAAGTTCGTTGAGACTACTGGGTGCACGTTGGGCTATCCCTACCAACGCTAAATCGGAAAGCACAAATCGGACCGGTATGTCCTTTCGTTGCGCCGTGACTTCTCGCCATTGGGCAAGTAATGAAATCACACATCGTGGCTTGCCCTTTAAATGCCGCGCTTCTTTGATCCGCGTCCACGCCAACTCTGGTGAAAGATTCGGCCGTACTTTTTGCTGCAACAACTGACACTCTGCCAAAGCCCACTCCAATCGGCCCAGTGGTTCCAGTTCGGCGATAAGCCGGTCGTGTACCTCGAAGAGGTACCTCACGTCGTTGGCTGCATATTCTTGTTGAGTCTTCTGGAGAGGTCGTTCGAACCAGTCAGTTAAACGATCACCCTTGGGTAGACGCACTCCGACATACCGCTCCACTAGCGCCGAAAGCGACGGGGTGCTCATACCAGCGAACCCCGCGACCAACTGCGTATCAAACAAATTGCGTGGTCCGATCCCGCACGAGCGTTCCAGCACCTCAATATCTTGTGAGGCCGCGTGCATCACAAAGACCACTTCGCTTTCCAAGACTTCGGAAAATGGCATCAAGTCGACGGTTAATGGGTCGATGAGGAAGATTTCATCGGCGACTTTCACTTGAATCAAAGCGACTTTCGGCCAGTATGTTCGCTCTCGGTGGAATTCCGTATCAAGTGCAATTCGTTGGACTGCTAGGGCTTTCGAAATTAACTCTTCGAGACCTTGTTGTGTTTGAACCCAAGAATAAGAGTCGACCTCTTTTGGCCTGTATTCAATACTGTCTGACTTGTCATCGTCCGTTAAACGGCGAAGGCGCTTCACGAGCCCCCACGTTCAATCTCGCGGTCGGAGTCAACCCAAGCAAGAATGCCGCCGGCAACGTTAAATGCGTCAATGCCTTGAGTACGGAGGTACTCACAAGCTTCGGCGCTTCGGATACCACTCCGACACATCACGTAGACGGGTCCACCTCTTGGAATTTCGCCAACTCTCGCGGCGACTTCACCTAGCGGAAGCAACCAGGTGCCCGGTATGCGTCCTTGTTCCCATTCTTCTGGTTCGCGAACGTCAATAACGGTCGCACCTCCAGCGATCTGGTCTGCCAAATTGTCGACGGAAATTGTGGGAACGCTCATTTACCTGCCTCAAATTGAGAGGATACCTCTAGCTTCGAGTCTTACTAGAGGAAAAAGCCGCTATTAAGTCGTCAAATTGTTCCGGAGTATTGATGTTTTGCGTCTCTTCGGGTGTAGCTCTGACCACGAGGAAATCGCCTTCCTTTAACGCCATCTTCGGGCCGCGTTCCCCTCTATCAAAAGCCGACCGTAGTAGTTCTGCTGAGGACTTCTTGTAGAGGCCAATCAGGGGTTGTAACCGGTCGCTCTCAGCGAGGACCACTGGCCTTTCGGATGCCGCTCCGGCAATCAACACGGAACGAAATAACTGAGCCGAGACGAGGGGAACGTCGCATGGGCATACCAATATGTCGCCTAACTGCTCGACAGCATTTATCAACACGTGCAAGGGACCTTGCTGCTCCAACTCATCTGGGACTATCGGCAGGGCGATAGAGGACTTGCCTCCTAATGCAACTATCGGTTCAACACCCGCTTCTCTCATCGCCCCAGCAACCCATTCGACCATCGGGCGTCCAGACAAACGTAGTGACGCTTTGTCTTGCCCCATCCGTGTAGACCTACCACCGCAAAGAATTGCCCCGGTGGCTGTCATTGCGCCTCTGGCACTCCTGAAGGGTCGAGCTGCATTAGAAATTGAGCGCAACGTTCGGCCTCATCCATCTCTCCAATGGCTCGTGCTGAGCGGTGCAGACCCAGCAGCGACCCCAGAAACCCATGATTAGTCTCGTGAGCCCACCTGACATAGCCGCTACCGCGCCATCCAGATGCCCGTAGCGTGTCGAGTCCTCGGTGGTACCCGACTCGGAAATACGCGTAGGCTTCTATCGGGTCGTCACTCAGATTTCCTAAGGCGGCCCACGGGTCCAAATAGCGGGGCCACCGAGCCGCGACCGATGCAACCATTTGCTTACGGTCTGAAGGAACGCCCGCTAGGGCGTCGCTTAAAGCCGAGACAGCATCCGCGTCATAGCTGGGAATGACAGTCTCAGGCAGACCGCCGGTTGTTAGGTTAATTGGCGTCTCAGGCATAAGTTGACTCTACCCTTCGTACCTCACAGCAGTCCGGAGATCTCTTGGACAGCGTCGTTTATCAGGTCGGCTACCTGTTCGGGATGAGACATTGGAGCATCGTGCTTGGCGCCATGCAGACCTAGCACTCGCCCACTGTGTGCCTCGTCGCTGAAAATCACAGCAGCTTTTTGCGCATGGTCGCCGGACAAATCACCCACTCCAAAGACGAGCGGGATCTGGACATCTTCAATCGAATAACGTTGTTTTGTTTGGGTGTTCAACTCATGAACCATGAGAACTCCCTGGCTTCGAAGTTTTGAGCGACTGCTTGCTGGCAAAGTTTGCCAACGATCCTCACCAATCATGCGTCTAACAAAGTGCTCCGCAGCAGCGGCTGGGTCGATATCGCTACCTGGGGGCGGCGGCCACCAGGTTTCCCAAGTTCGCGGAGCTTCATATGACACCGCGGCCCGGACGAAGGGGTTGCCACGACTAACGGCACCCAAAGCGACGCTGCCTCCGTAACTGTGACCGAAAAGCACGGTGGGGCGGTCTCCTATGACCAACTCCAGATCATCAACGTGCTCTTCGAAGCTGCACGTATTGCCCACAGAGTCAGAACGGCCGTATCCGCGCCTGTCGTACCGAACTACTTCAGCGTTACTAATCTTTCTAGCAACTCTGATCATTCCAGCAGCACGATCCACTGCGCCATGAATCAATACAACCTGGAGTGACGAACCCATCGTTCGACTCCGATACACCGCTAGACCTTGAATCTTTTCTTGAAAGCCTGGCACTGTTCAGGGAACTCGCAACACCCTAAGAGTGTCCGTTGCATGGGTAGCAGCGCTTGATCCTGATACAACCACAACGGTGTCACCGCTGCGAACAACGCCAACCCGAGCAGCCGTCGCCACAGCTTCTTCAGCAGTAGCAGCTGGAGTCGCTTGTTCGTTGAAAATCAGTGGTCGCGTGCCCCAGGAGAGCGAAAGCTGATTAGCGGTACGGTCATCAAAGGTCATTCCGAATAACGGGACCGTCGGTCGGAACCGGGCGACACTTCGAACCGTAAATCCCGAGCGGCTAAGGCAGATAATCGCCTCGGCATCGGTGTCGGTTGCTGTGCGAGAGGCAGCCAGAGTTAGAGCATCGGTGACGCGCAGATAAGCAGCATCAGACTTTGATCGTCTCCGAATGGCCTGAATATGCTCAGCCCAACTCTCGTAATTGAACTTTTCGTCGGCTCTAGCTGTTATCCGCGCCATAGTTCGCACGGCGTTCACTGGGTCTCGTCCGATCGCAGTTTCACCACTCAACATGACAGCAGAAGTGCCGTCGAAAACAGCGTTGGCAATGTCCGAGGCTTCGGCGCGTGTTGGCGTCGGGGCCGAAACCATGGACTCAAGCATTTGAGTCGCGGTGATAGCAGGGCGCCCTAGTGCAATGCATTCTTGAATGATGTGCTTCTGCAGGTGGGGTAGTTCTTCTATATCTGCTTCGGTACCTAAGTCTCCTCGCGCAACCATGACCGCACCTGATGCTTCGATAATACCCTCGAGGTTAGAAACAGCGGCCTTTGTCTCGATCTTTGCAATGATCATCGGGCCCCTCGGCGCCGGTTCAACCCCTAGCCGCCGGATGTCATGCGCTGAACGCACAAAGGACACCGCCACCATGTCAGTTCCCAACTCAACGAACGTATCTAACAGTGTTAGGTCATGGTCCGTGGGTGAACTGAGCCTCAGGCGATCCGAAGGCACGTGTAGTCCCGGTCGACCATCGAGGCGGCCACCATGCACGACTCGGGCCTTCAAACGGTCACCTTCGCGCTCTTCTACGTTGACAACAACCTGGCCGTCACCGAACGACAAGCTGTCTCCAAGTTGGACGTCTTGGAGAAGGTTCGGATAGTCCACACTGATGTAGTCAACTGAACTTTCATTTCCCTCGACCCCCAAAGAGACCTGAGTGTCTTCGATGAGTTCGATGCCGCCTTCATCAAATGGCGCACATCTGATCTTCGGACCTGGCAAATCAACGACAATCCCTACGTGCTTTCCTAGATCGGACGAAACTTTGCGCACCATCTGGAATTTCTGGACTTGTTCATCAAGGCTTCCGTGAGCCAAGCCGATACGCGCAACATCCATGCCCGCTTCGATCATTCCTCGAAGGGTGGCTTCATCTTCCGAAGCGGGGCCAATCGTTGCGATTATCTTCGTGCGCCGTGCCATGACCTCCAAGGTACCGAGGCTTGCACAAAAGGCCAGTAAGAATTTCTACTGTTCATCGGATCGTCAATTAGCCGCAATGGCTAATTTGGCGCCTAAACCTCTATGGTCAACATCAATGGAATTGATTTTCGTTCGACACGGCAGGCCCGAACACGTTCAAAACCTAGATGGAACTCCCGCTGATCCACCACTTGCGGAGATCGGACACACACAAGCGTCTGCTGTTGCCTCTTGGCTGAGCGAAGAATCGATTGATCACATTTACACAAGCCCAATGCGTCGGGCCCGCGAGACGGCGAAGCCACTTGAAAGCGCTCTTGGACTTGCCGCAATTGTCCGAGAGGACATTAGTGAGTTTGACAGAGATGCCAGTTCGTATGTCCCTATGGAAATTTTAAAGGCAACCAATCGGGAGGCCTGGGAACGCATGGCCTCTGGCTCTATGACCAGCGCTCCAGAGAAGCTTTCGTCCTGGTACTCAAAGACTTTGAGCCAGCTTGAAATCATTGTTAACGAGCACAGCGGCCAAAGGGTCGCCGTCGTATGTCATGGCGGCGTCATCAATGCCTATCTTTCACTTTGCTTGGGCTTTGACGTTGAACACTTCATGAGGTTCGACGTCGACTACACCTCGGTCACTCGAGTGTTGGCCTCAGCGGCCGGTCACCGAAGTGTCAAATCAATCAACGAAACGACTCATTTTCGGAACCAGCCCCATCTAGCAGTTAAATAGACCAGATCAGTTCGACCTAGTTACTCGGCACCTCAGAGAACGGAAGATCTTTATCGGTCCTAACATCGCCCGGTAGCCCCAGGACTCTTTCGCCCAAGATGTTTCTCATAACCTCAGAGGTGCCACCTTCAATCGAGTTCGCTCTTGAACGAAGGAATTGCTGCTGAGCGCTGGAGCTACCCATTGCTGTAGCTGAGCGTTCGATCGAATACGTGTCATACAGCATCGCCTGGGGACCGAGTAGTTCCATATTGAACTCGTGGATGTCCTGGTTATTTTCTGCGAAGGCTAGTTTCCCAGTTGAACCCTCGGGCCCTGGAACTCCTTTAACTCTGTTCTGGCTTGCTCTTATATTTGTTAAACGTGCGACCTCAGCTTTGGACCAGAGCACGGTTAGGCGATCTCTGAGTGCCGGAGTCTTTCGGCTTTCTTCCATATCGGCCCACAACCGAACTGAATCCCCTATTGGTCCGGATCCCCGAGGAGCTTGGCCTCCGCCTATAGCGACACGCTCGTTCATCAGAGTCGTCAACGCGACTCGCCACCCGTCTCCCGTCGCACCCAATCGTTCCGAATCTGGGATCCGAGCATCAGTGAAGTAAACCTCATTAAATTCCGCGTCTCCCGTCATCTGACGCAAGGGCCGAACCTCCACTCCCGGTTGCTCCATATCAACGACGAAATACGACAACCCTTTGTGCTTTGGCGCTTCAGGATCAGTGCGCGTAACCAAACAACCCCATCGAGAGACATGAGCGAGCGTGGTCCAAACTTTCTGCCCATTAACCACCCATTCGTCTCCATCTTGGACGGCGCGACTAGTCAAGCCAGCCACATCGCTTCCAGCAGATGGTTCTGAGAACAGCTGACACCAAATTTCCTCGGTACTAAAGAGGGGCCGCAGGTAACGCTGTTTTTGGTCTTCGCTTCCGTGTGTGTAAACAGTCGGTCCGCACATGCCGTAACCGATCGGATTGCGAGGCCAGCACATAGGTGCGCCAACGTCGGCAAGCAAAGCGTTCACCTGACCCTGGAGCTTCGGCGCAATGCCCAACCCTCCGAAACCTTCCTCGAAATGAACCCAGGCAAGTCCTAGGTCATACTGCGCTCCAAGAAATTCGACCCTCGAGCCAGCCGGGTCATGTTCTCGCACCAACTGTTGAACCAAAGATTCAAGGTGCTTTTCCGCAGTATCAGAACTCATTTGTCCTCCGAAAGCGACGTCTAGTAGGCAGACAGTCTGCATCGCTGCCGACAATTTTGCGAAAGTAGTTAGAAAATAACCAAAACTGTTCTCAACTGTCTTATTTCACGGCCAAATTTCGGTGTCGCCGTGACTGCTGGATGAAAGCATCAGTTCAATTGGCTCCAGAGGCGCGTTGCTAACGTCCTGAGTTCAGTGGCTTCGCCTTGGCTGGCTCGGTCAGCAATCTCTTCCATCCGACGAGCTGCTTCGTCGGTTCTACCGAGCGCTTCTAGCGCCGACGCTAATTGTCGGGCTTCAGCAATCGAAGGTTGCTCGAAACATAAAGACAGTTCGAGAATCGGTATTAAATCTTTGGGCGATCGTGCCTTCATGCGGATTAGCCGCAGATTGTTCAGAACTCGAGTCAGAATTGCTTGGTTAGTCACCATAGCTAGATAATCCGTATTGAATTCCGCCGATGGGTGCATACGTCGAAACATCTGTTGAGCCTCGAGTTGAGTGATCAGTTTCCCTCTGAATGGATCAATAAAGACATCAGGGTCCTGGGAGTCCCCAACAAGAAAATGACCTGGCATACCTACCCCAAAAACCGGGACGGAACAGCGACGAGCAACTTCCATGATCAGCAGAGCAAGCGTGATTGGAATTCCCCGTTTTCTTTCAATCACTTTGTCGAGATAACTGTTTTCTGGCGAAAAGTATTGAACCTCGTCTCCCGCAAAGCCCAGTTCACCAAATAAGCATTCAACGACTCCCGATAAGGTCTTGACATCTACTCGTTCAGCTAAACGGTCCAGTTTTGCTAATTCCTCGTCGGTATCGAGAGTCCGACCTTGACAATGTCCACTGAGCAACAAAGCAGCCAAATCAAGAGGAACAGGGATTTCCAATAGCAGGCTCCTGAAACGGTCCAAATTCGAGGGTGGCGAGGAAGTCACTAGATCCGGAGAGTAGCTTGGCGAACAACGTCCAAGGTGCACCGAGAGATTACGAGATATGACATCCCCTCATCCTTACTTAGATACAACAGTCCCGATACCCATCGCGCACCGCGGCGGTGCTGGCGCGTGGCCCGAAAACACAATGCCCGCATTTCAAGGGGCTGTTGACCTTGGCTTTCAATACGTGGAGACAGATGTTCACGCAACAGCCGACGGCGTACTTGTCGCCTTCCACGACACACGACTAGATCGAGTTACTGACAAAACAGGAAAAATTTCGGAACTGCCATGGAGTCAGGTGCGAGAAGCACTCGTAGACGAAAGAGAGCCAATACCGCGCTTTGCGGAGCTAATGCAGACTTTCCCAAACCTCAAGGTCAACATTGATCCGAAGTCAGACGATGCCGTAGCCCCTCTAATCCGAGAGCTAAAGGAGCTAGATGCTCTTGACAGAGTGTGTGTAGGCGCATTCTCTGACTCAAGGCTAGGAAAGTTTCACGACGAATTCGGAGAGGATATCTGTTTAAGCATGGGTCCTATCGAGGTCGTGACAGCCAGGCTCTCATCTTGGGGATTTCCCAAAAAGACTTTTCGAGGTCGCGCTGCTCAAGTTCCAATGCGGCAGGGGCTAATACCAATTACCGATAAACGGTTCATAGAGCGTATGCATTCACTTGATATTGCTGTTCACGTCTGGACCATCGATGAGATCGACGACATGAATCTACTTTTAGACTTGGGGGTAGACGCGATCATGACCGACGTGCCGGCCACTCTTCTCGACGTGTTTACAGAGCGCGGATTGTGGCCAAACGAAAGCTGAACTATGACAAAGCTCGATAAATCGGTCCTGAGGGAATTCGAAAGCATTGTTGGCTCTAATCACGCGTTACAAGAGCCCGATCTAACAGCCGGCTACACCACAGATTGGACTGGAAGATTTGCGGGCGAGTCTCCTATGGTGCTGCGACCCGCCGATGCTTCGCAGCTTGCCGAGCTGGTGAAGGTAGCTGCGAGTGCCGGGATTAGCATCGTGCCTCAGGGTGGAAATACAGGCTTAGTTGGCGGGAGTGTCCCACTAGACCAAGAGATCCTTATTTCGACTTTACGTCTCGACCAATGCGAACCCGTCGATGTTCTAGCCCAGCAGGTAACTGTCGGAGCAGGTGCCACCCTGACAAAGACACAGACGCATGCCTCCCGGCAAGGCTTAGACGTAGGCGTTGATCTCGCTGCACGCGACAGCTGCACTATCGGTGGAATGATCGCAACCAATGCAGGCGGCATCAATGTCGTCCGCTACGGAGCAATGAGGGAACAAGTCTTGGGAATCGAAGCGGTGCTGTCCGATGGCTCGATCATTAGCCACCTCGAAGGCCTCGAGAAGGACAACACTGGGTACAACTTTCCTGGTTTACTCGCAGGGAGCGAAGGTACCTTGGGGATCATCACAAAGGCTCGTTTGCGACTTCATCCGCAATTAACGGAGCGTTGTTCCGCGATGATCGCCTTCAACAGCGCAGATGATGCAGTAGCTGCGACAGCACAGTTACGACGTTCACTGCCTTCGCTGCATGCGGTCGAAGTCATTTTTAAAGAGGCAATGCATTTGGTATCGCAACATATTGGAGCATCGATTCCCATAGGAGCAGACGCTCATGCCTGGCTCGTTGTTGAAGTGGCTGCATCTACCGACCCGACCGAGGAACTGGCTAAGGCGATCGACGGACTCGGCTCATTGCCCTTGGACGTGGCTGTCGGCACAGACACAGCTGCACGGGCGAATCTTTGGCGATACCGCGAGAAAATTACTGAAGCTATTTCAACCCGAGGTACTCCCCACAAACTCGACGTTACGCTCGGCGCATCTCGGCTTGCCGAATTCGTCAATGAGGTCCCTGCCTTAATTTCAC
Source organism: uncultured Acidimicrobiaceae bacterium (assembly GCA_913020735.1). Taxonomy (GTDB): domain Bacteria; phylum Actinomycetota; class Acidimicrobiia; order Acidimicrobiales; family Poriferisodalaceae; genus MedAcidi-G3. Next base: position 3,283 of record CAJWBN010000038.1, on the reverse strand, counting down.
AAATAGACGAAGGTGCTACTGCAGTGATGTTCGGCCACCTCGGCGATGGCAATGTCCACGTCAATATTCTGGGAGCAATGGGAAGCGAACCTAACGACAAGGTTGACGATGCCGTTCTCCACTATGTCGCCCACCTTGGGGGAAGTATTTCTGCCGAACACGGAATTGGTACCGCAAAAAAGGAGTTCCTCCACCTCAATCGGTCTGAATCTGAGTTGGCCGCATTTCGAGCCATCAAGTCAGCTCTCGATCCGAACGGAATTCTCAACCCCAACGTACTGTTGCCGACTGAATCACTATGACTGCTAAAACTCCGTCTGTCCCTTTTAAAAGCCGCTCGTCACGAAATGGCATGGTTTGCTCTATAGACCACTTAGCCAGTGGAGCAGGTGTCGCTGTCCTTCGCAAAGGTGGATCTGCTGCTGATGCTGCGATAGCAGCTTCTGCTGTACTTGCGGTAACAAGTCAGCACATGTGCGGGGTTGGCGGAGACCTCTGGGCACTAGTACATGTCCCGGGGGAACCTAAACCCTTCGCATTAAACGCAAGTGGACATAGCGGAAGTGGTGCTGAGACAGGCAGCCTGCACAGGGACGGGTTGCTTGAAATGCCATTCCATAAAGACCCGAGAAGTATTCCGATCCCTGGGTGCGTCGACGGGTGGTTGGCTCTACATAACCGTTTTGGGCGACTGCCATTACAGGAAGTCTTATCTGATGCAATCCATCTAGCGATCGAAGGCTTTCCAATCAGTGCCGAATGCGCTCAAGCCACGAAGCTATTAGTCGACATCAATAACACAGAGGATTATTTTTCCGGTGGACCACCGCAAGTGGGCCAAATTATTCGACGGGCCAAGCTCGGCGAGACACTCCAGGAACTCGCCCATGAGGGCCGGGACTCATTTTACCTAGGCAAGTTTGGGGAGGATCTTGTTTCATTTGGCGCTGGCGAGTACACAGATGAGGACTTACAGACAACCCAGGCAGATTGGGTCGAACCTCTTTCGGTTGAGGCGTTTGGGCAGCGAATTTGGAGTTTGCCGCCTAACTCCCAGGGTTACCTGTGCCTCTCATCAGCATGGATCGCCGATCAACTCGATCTGCCTTCCGATTCGTCAGATCCTCTCTTTTGGCATTTACTCGCCGAAGCATCTCTTCAAGCAGGTTTTGATCGGCCAGAAGTACTTCACCAGCACGCCAACGGCGAGGCCTTAATAGATCCAACGCGTTTAAAGCCTCGCTCTAATGCCATTAGTCGAGAACGCACTTCGCAGCTCCCAACAGGCATTAACGCTGGCGACACCATCTATTTGAACGCCGTAGACGCTGACCGAATGGGCGTGTCGCTAATTCAGTCGAATGCGTCTGGCTGGGGCGCTTTGGTCTTCCTGCCGCAAACTCGAATTTCCCTACACAACAGGGGTATCGGTTTTTCAAGCGATCCGAAGAGTGCCGCGTCCTATGGTCCAAAACGACGACCTCCTCACACCTTGGCTCCAACCTTGGTGGAGGACCTTGATGGATCGCTCCGAGCACTAGTAGGCACAATGGGCGGTGATTCTCAACCGCAGATTGTCCTTCAATTGTTGACCAGGTTGTTTGTCGCTGGAGAAGACCCGGGCACTGCGCTTGCGTCTCCGAGATGGCGTTTTGCAGGCTCTTCTTCAACCGGCTTCAACACCTGGGCAGACCCCAAACAAGTCAGACTTGAGATCGAAGGTGACCATCCGGAACTCAACACTGAACTAACGAAGCTTGGCCACACTCTCAGTTCACTACCAGCGAACAACAGCGCATTCGGTCATGCTCATATTATTTCTTTGCAAGACGGGGTCTTATCAGGAGCAGCTGAACCTCGGGTTAGCGCGTCAGGAACCGCTGCCTACTGAGCGAAACCAAACGATGATCTCTTAGCTGCTTGTTACAACGAAGTTCGATTGGGTCATCTATCAGAAATTCAAGATTGGCTATCAACGGTTTTCCCAAATCGGCTCGCCCTTTCCCAGAAAGGAACTCATGGCTGTTTTGCTGTCTTCGGTACCCGCAGCGAGAATCTGGGTTCGATTCTCAAGATCGATGCCTGCGCGGAGACTAGGAATTTCCAGATTCGACCACATCACTTCTTTGGTCATCCAAACTCCGAATGGACTATTACGCGATATCTCTCGAGCCACCGAAAGGCATTTATCTTGCAACTCGTCATCGGGGACGACGTTGGTAACCAATCCGATGCGGTTGGCTTCCTCAGCATCGATTACTCGGCCGGTAAGCATCAGCTCCCCTGCTCGAGATGCACCGATAAGACGTGGCAGCATCCAACTGACACCAATGTCGCAACCAGATATACCCAATCGGACGAAAGCAGTGCCAAATTTCGCCGAAGTTCCGCAATAACGGACATCAGACGCACAAGCTAAAGCAAATCCACCGCCAGCCGCGGCACCATTCACCCCTGCAATTATGGGCTGCCTCACGTCTCTCATACGGTGAACCAGTTCTGCTATGTGCTGCTGAACAGCCATGCCTTGCTGCTGCTCCCCGAAATCTTCGGTACCCGGAATTCTTCCAAACCCAGTGAGATCGAGCCCGGCACAAAACCCTCGTCCAGCTCCAGTCAAGATCAAGACTCGAACTGAGTGATCACCGTCAATCTGATCCAGTGCCTGGTGCAGGTCTGTTACCAGGCCGTACGTCATCGCATTAAGCCGCTCAGGCCTGTCGAGCGTGATGCGTGCGATTTCCGGTTCAGGGAAATCAACAACGAGGTTTTCGTATTCGTCTTCCATCGCTATGCCTTCGTCGTGGGGAACTCGACAATAGCTCGGATTAGAAGTATTTCAGAAGCCGTCGCCCTCGATGGCGACCTCTATTCTGCCGGGTCCATGAGTTTTCGCGCTGCCGCATGCAGTTTTCGCCGCGTCGAGAAGATCTGTCGGGTCCATGGCGTGAGAGGGGTAGCACGCGACCCCGGCCGAAAGCGTCACAATGTCACGCGAAGGTGAATCAGTGTGGGCATTTCTGACACGATCGGCGGCCCATACAGCCCCTGCTTCTGAGGTGTCATCCAAAAGAGCCACCAGCACCCCATCACCTAAGTCACAAACAGTGTCTGACTCGCGGACCGTGTTTGTAATCACTCTGGATGTCGAACGCATCGCGTGCTCCCGAACATAGGGCGCAAATGAGTCAAACTCGTCGAGCTCAAAATAGATAATCGAGATCGGTTTCAAGGTTCGCCGAGCTAGAGCTATTTTGCGGTCCAGCACCACAGAGAACACACG
>CAJWBN010000037.1 GCA_913020735.1 uncultured Acidimicrobiaceae bacterium | reverse complement strand
AGCGACGTAAGGCAAAAGAAACAATCGATTCCCTAAGACAAGAGATTCTTAGTGTCGAATCCAAACTTGAGCTTGCTGAAAATGAAGCCGATCACCGCCGCAGAGCCCTCCAGATTCAACATGACCGGCTCAACCAATTAGAAATGCAAGCTGCCGAACACGACCAAGGGCCCGCGCGACTGCACAGGAGTGTCGATTGGCAGAGCGTCTTAGCCCAGATTGAGCGGGATACTCTCAAAATTCTGTATTGGCTCCGCCGTCAATTTGGAAAGGGATGAAACAAAAGCCTTCTCCGATAGGGGTCGCCGTTGTTTTAACCACGATCCCTCGACCCGGCATAGACCCAACAGGCTGGCGGAGCGAACAAATATGTAAAGAAATGATCGCCAGCAATGCCGAAGTAAGTCTGATCCTCAACGGTCCACCAGATGATGCCGACACGCTCTACGGAAAGAGGTTAGAGGCAACGGGTTTGGACTCAGCTGAGTGGTGGAAAACGAACCGAAGGGACATATTTGTCTTCTGCGGAGATAGCTCTGCCTACCGAGCAGTCTCGCTCTGTCGCAAACATAACCCCGAAGCGGTCATCGTGATCGATAGATCTTCGCTGCTGACTTTGCAACGCCCTGACCTGACCGATGGCCTAGTAGCGCACGAGGAATTAGCTGGCCGGGACACCGTTGCAAGCTTACGACGGCAACGCGATAGAGAAATGATCTCCCTTGTTGACCAGATTTGGGCTTGTTCGAATACAGAACGTACTGAAATTGAAGCATTGAATGTTGAAGCGACAGTAAAGGTCGTCCGCCCTCCAGATATCAAACTTGGCACAGCTACCGGAAACCGCCCCCTGCTGCTAGCAGCACCACATCGCGAGTTCGGAGAGCCCGACCTGGAGTCAATCCAATATTTCAATCATCAAATTGTGCCCGCGCTAGACACAGCTAGCGAACCACCGTTCTTGGTTACCGAACGCGACTTTGGTCTATGGCGTCAACATACACAAAACATTGAAACCATTGAACGAAACGATTCGCTTGGCGAAGCCTGCCAAAGAGCATCAATGGTGATATCAGCCCGTCAAAACGGGGGAACGGCATGGACTCACTTAATCGCTGCCCGAGCCTTCGGACTTCCGATTATTGCGACACCGCACGCCGCCGCACACGTCGATGACTCCAACCAATGGGATCTGCACATAGCTCAACGAAACGAGATCGCTTCAACCATGGCCAGAGTCGCTGGCCGTCGCCGTGTTCCCATTCGACCAGAACCACAGAAATCAGGTATATCGGAAGCCTTAGAAGAACTCGATATCGAGGCAGCAAACACCGAATCAGAGATCACCGAATGGCTCCTAGCCCCTGATGCAACTAAACGTCACCGAATGGATCTCAAGCAGTATCGCCGCACCGAACAAGAGGCACTCGTCGACCCAGACCCTGACCCAGGTACAACTCTCGAATACCGGCCCCTTGTTTCAATCATCACACCGGTCTACAACACTCCGTTAGACGTGCTTGAAGCGGCTATCAACTCGGTGCGAACCCAAACATATGAAAATTGGCAACTGTGTCTGGTAGATGATTGCTCTACAAGCGAAGAGCCTCGAACCTTGTGTCGACGACTCGCTTCGCTCGACCCAAGAATCAACTTTTTAGAACGATCCGAAAACGGGGGTATCGCTGCCGCGTCGAATTCAGCCCTTGAGATGGCAGAAGGTGAATATATAGCGCTGCTCGACCATGACGACCTTCTTCGTTCCGATGCACTCACCGAGGTAGTCAGAGCGATCAACCGGTTCCCTCAGGTCGAATTTCTGTACTCGGACGAAGACAAACTTTTCGCGGATGGCTCCTACGATCACAGTTACGCCAAATCGGGGTGGTCTCCCGATTTACACATGTCATACAACTACGTATGCCATTTCGCAGTGTTTAGCCGGGACCTCCTACAACGCGTAGATGGATGGCGCCTGGGATTTGACGGAGCGCAAGACTACGACTTGGCGTTGCGCGCCACGGAAATAGCCAACGCAATAGTTCACATTCCGCGCAATCTTTACCATTGGCGAGTACTACCCGGCTCGACTTCCGCAGGTGTAGATCAAAAAAACGATGCTTGGGATGCGGGACGACGAGCACTCAGCGAAGCCGTGGCCCGAAGAGGCGTCGCTGCAGAAATAGAAGAAGGCATTGACCCAGGCACTTACAACGTTCGCTACCCAGTGGCCGGACGTCCCAAGGTCGGAATAATTGTTCCCACCCGGGACCGCCATGAATTGATCTCTCAGTGTGTCCAAGGAATAAGAGAGACAACTAACGGCTTAGAAACTGAAATTCTCGTCGTGAACAACGAAAGCACCGACCAAGCCACTCTGGACTGGATGGACCAACACCAAGGCCCTGTTATCGATTACCCGCATCAATTCTCATATGCCCGCATGATGAACATGGCAGCGGAACAAATTGATTGTGACTTGTTGCTGTTTCTCAACTGTGACATCACCATCGCGAGCCCAAATTGGTTAGAGGCCATGATTGGCCACGCCCAACAACGACGCGTCGGAGCGGTGGGGGCCAAACTCAGCTTCCCAGATGGACGGATCCAACATGAAGGAATCACTGTTGGTGTAGGAGGAGTAGCAGTCAACACAAACTCTCGCGGCTATTTCAGTATCGGCAACTTGACCCGTAACTGCTGGGCGCTAACAGCGGCATGCTTGATGATGCGGCCAGAGGTTTTTTGGGAAGTCGGAGGCTTCGAAGAGCGACTCAGAGTCGCGTTTAACGATGTCGACCTAACAATGCGCATCCATCAACTCGGATACGACCTGGTCTATCAACCCCATGCAATGCTCCATCATCAAGAATCAGCGCTTCGAGGCTCATTACATCCAACCGAAGACGAAGATTTCTTTCGAACTCGTTGGGGTCAACCGCTCACCCACGACGACCCTTATTACAACCCAAGACTTTCGCGCCATGCCCAGTACTACTTCGCGGACGAAGTCAAACAAGTATGGCTACCTCGCGGTCATCCGCTTGCTTAAATCAAGCGACGGCTAAGACGCTGACACCCAAACCAACTGGTGAACCTAAATTAGCGACATCCCCGAACGCAGTAACGGCACCGCGAGCATCAACCACGAGATATCCGTCAGGTCGACTTATCAACCCAACAGCGTCAACCCTTCCGAGTAGTGCAGGTGAACCAAAATAAGGAACGTCACCGAATGGGTACACCTGCCCGTCAGAATCCAAAAATAAGTAACCCCGTCCACCGAGACCAGCAGCGAAATCAACAACGCGCAGACCTTCAACAGGCCGATCATCGACCAAGGCCCCATAAAACGAAGCGGACCCGAAAGAATGAACACCACCCCTACGATCGACAATCTAGTAACCATCACCCTCGACAGTCGGCTCAATCTTCACGGCACTGACTGCATTTTCGGTTGCTTGCGGAATCCCTTCAAGAAAAGGCGCATTTCCAAAACTAAATACACTGCCATCTGAATCAATGACCCAGTAGCCAACGCCAGTCGGCGAAGCAGCGATATCGACCGGTGGAGCAACCAAGTCAAGAGATGAAAGATCGCCGAGCGATCTAGCGGTTCCATACGCTCCGATAAATCCACTCCCGTCAAGAACTAAACAGCCTTGCCCATCGCGTGTGGCCGTTATGGCAACAGGGTGAGATCGAAGCTCAAGATTTACCTCCGAAACTTCCTCATGAAAGTGCATTAGACGGTGATTTGAAGTCAGAATCCAATAGCCGTTCAATGACACACACCGAGCCTATGTCAGACCAGCCTTTGGTCTAGGTCAGGCGCCGACTAGTTTGAATGCATCATGAAGATTTACACCAAGACCGGTGACGACGGAACAACAGGCCTATTTTACGGCGGCAGAGTAAGCAAAGCTTCAGCGCTTCCCACAGCGTATGGATCAGTAGATGAAGCTCAGGCAGCGATAGGACTTGCTCGAGCTATCAACCTAGACGCCGAACTAGACCAACTTCTTACACTGCTGTGTCGTGATCTGTACGTCGCCATGGCAGAACTAGCGACTCTGCCAGAGAACAGAGACAAACTTGAACCTGGAACAACGCTGGTCACCGCTGAAATGGTGAGTGCCATAGAGGAAGCAATAGACACGACGAGTGAACGTTTTGAACCACCTACCGAATTCACTATCCCGGGACAAACTGAGATATCTGCGAGACTCGACTGGGCGAGGGTCGTGGCGCGACGCGCCGAACGAGAATGCCTAAATGTGTGCGAAGAAGAATCAAAAGTACTGCCCTATTTGAATCGTCTTTCTGACCTTCTTTGGACATTGGCCAGATGGCAAGAAGGCCAATCCCTTCTGAGCCGTGACTCATAAGAACCCTTCGAGCCTGACAGGAGAATAATGCCGAACCAATTAACGATCTCTTCGATCAATGTTGTTGTTTCAGACGACGAAACCACCAGTGTTGCAAAAGACCGACCGGTTCGACCAAGCGAGCTGGACATTCTTGGAGTTAACGAAGACTTCCTCATAGCGAATGGGTTCGAAGGCAAGATCAACCAGACAGTGTTGTTGCCCGAACATGAAGCTGTGGTTGTAGCGATAGGGCTTGGAGAAGAGCCAATTACAACAGCCACCGCCCGATCAAGCGCAGCAACGTTATGGCGCTCCTCTAAACACCTTGACTCCCTCACGTCCTCCCTGCCGCTATCAATAGCGCCTGAACTGGGAGCCGAAACGGCGCTGCAGGCAGTCATCGAAGGCTTACTTCTTGCTTCTTACCGTTATGACGAACTCAAGGGAACACCAGAAGCCTCGCCCAAACTTCATCAAATAAATCTTTTGGTAGCGGATGGCGTTGACAGCGAAACAGCACTACGAAAAGCAGACGCAGTCGCCTCAGCAATCGCTCTCAGTCGTGACTTAGTAAACCGACCCGGTGGTTCACTTTCAGCAAGTCAGCTAGCAGACGAAGCGAAGCTCGTAGCTGAAAACACAGACTTAGAAATAGAAATCTGGGACAAACAACGACTCGTCGACGAGCACTGTGGCGGCATCATAGGAGTGAACGCGGGATCGCTGGAAGAACCTCGACTTGTGAGACTGACGTGGCGACCCAAAGGACAAAGTCGCGGCACGGTCCACTTCGTTGGCAAAGGAATCACCTTTGACACAGGGGGCCTCAACCTCAAAACCTTTGAGGGAATGAAAGAAATGAAAATAGATATGGGAGGCGCAGCCGCCGTAATTGGAGCAATGGCAGCAGTAGCCGCGCACAACCCTGACCTTACTGTTATCGGAACCTGCTGTTGCACGGATAACCAACCAAGCCCTACGGCAACCAAACCAGGTGATGTCCTCAAAATACGAAACGGTAAAACCGTCGAAGTCCTCAATACAGACGCGGAAGGCCGTCTAGTTCTGGCAGATGGGCTTTCACTAGCTGCAGAGGACCAACCAGACCTCATCGTGGACTTAGCCACCCTGACAGGAGCCTGCATGGTCGCGTTAGGCCAACGTTATGGGGGCCTCATGGGAAATAACGAAGGAGCAATTACAAAAGTTCAGACCGCAGCGGCGTCAGCGAACGAACTCGTGTGGCATTTGCCGCTACCCAATGAGTATCGGAAACAACTTGATTCCGAGATCGCTGATCTCCAAAACATAGGATCAGGAAGATTCGGTGGGACGCTGGTAGCTGGACTCTTCCTCCAAGAATTCGTAGGTGAAAGCCCCTGGGTGCACCTAGACATCGCTGGCCCCGTCACCACCGACGAAACCGAGGCCGAATTTTCCAAAGGAGCTACAGGTTTCGGAGTTCGTACCCTGATCGAAATTATCGACAACTGGTAGATGGATTACCGAACCGTCAGAATTGTGAACGAAACGATCGGAACCCTGCACACTCATACAAAGCAACAAACTGGAAACAACTTATGCCCCAAGACCTCTCACATAATGCCGATGTCCGAACACTCACCCAGTGGATTGACGAAAGCGAACGAGTAACTGTGCTCACAGGAGCGGGCATCTCCACCGACTCTGGAATCCCAGACTTCCGAGGTCCAAATGGCGTATGGACCAAGAACCCGAAAGCTGAAAAAGCATCCAATATCCAGAATTTCATCTCTGATCCCGAAGTTAGAAAAGCCTCGTGGCGAGATCGTCTCGATAACAGAGCGTGGTCGGCAGACCCCAACGACGGACATAGAGCTCTCGTCCAATTAGAAAAACGGAACAAACTTGTTGCCCTCCTCACCCAAAACGTGGATGGCCTTCATCACGCAGCCGGTTCCTCCTCGACAAAGGTCATAGAAGTTCATGGAACGCTGAGAGAGGTGGCCTGCCTAGAGTGCGACTACCGCGACGACATGCAAATAGCATTGGATCGGGTTCGACAAGGCGAAGAGGACCTCGATTGTCATGAATGCGGTGGAATCCTCAAAAGTGCAACGATCTCTTTCGGTCAGTCGTTAGTCCAAAAAGATTTACTTAAAGCAGAAGCAGCCGCTCAAAATTGCGACCTCATGATTGCAATCGGCACCACGTTGGCCGTTTATCCCATAGCGGCCGTAGTTCCTGCTGCTCAACGAGTCGGAGCAAGAATCGTCATCATTAACGCTGAACCAACCGAAATGGACCATTTAGCAGATCTGCTCATCCGTGAATCAATCAGCGAAGTGCTCCCTATCGTCGTTCAAGGAGCAAAGAACCTTCCCGAAAAACAAGAGGACTAGGTCCGTAAAGAGCCGCTGTCGACACAATTGGTAGAATTAACGAAGAAAAGCACCGACCACGGCGCGCAAACAGGAATCAACTGATGACCAGCTATGGCGATTTACTAGCGGCAGCGAAACAACAAATAGTCGAAGTTGACACCCAGCAAGCAGCTCAACTGATTCAAGACGGATACATAACCGTTGACGTAAGGGAGCCCGAAGAGTTCGACCAAGGTGCTATCGCAGCGGCAATACATATCCCACGCGGTTACCTCGAAAGCCAAATTGAACAACGACTACCTAAACGCGATACCCAAATCGTGGTGTACTGCGCCGGTGGGGCCCGATCAGCTTTCGCCGCGAAAACCCTCATCGAACTTGGATACAGCCAAGTTGTCTCGATGGACGGAGGATTTACAAAATGGAAGTCCGAAGGTAGAGCATGGGATCTACCCGACACCCTCACACAGAATCAGCGCAACAGGTACCAACGCCACCTCCTTCTCCCAGAAATCGGAGAAGAAGGTCAACAAGAACTCCTTGAAGCAAAAGTCCTTCTGCTGGGAGCAGGTGGTTTGGGATCACCAGCTGCTATGTACCTAGCCGCTGCCGGAGTAGGAACATTAGGCATCATCGACATGGACATCGTCGACGAGTCCAACCTGCAACGCCAAATCATTCACGACACAACGCGCGTCGGACAGTCAAAAGTCGAGTCAGCAAGGCAAACGATTAATGCATTAAATCCCTACATCAACACCAAAATCTTTGACACTCGCCTCAGCGCGGAAAACGTCCTCGACCTCTTATCCGAATGGGATGTAGTAGTTGACGGAGCAGATAACTTCCCGAGCCGATATCTCCTAAATGATGCGTCTGTCAAACTTGGTGTACCGGTTGTTCATGGGTCAATCTTCAGATTCGAAGGTCAAGTAACCGTATTCGACCCGATTAACGGCCCTACTTATCGTGACTATGTCCCTGTGCCTCCTCCACCTGAATTAGCGCCTTCATGCTCCGAAGCTGGAGTATTAGGGGTACTGCCCGGCATTATCGGCAGCCTCCAAGCCCTAGAAACCATAAAATTGCTGCTGAACCTCGGAGATTCGCTCATAGGCAGACTTCTAGCTTTCGATGCTCTGGAAATGACCTTCCGCGAATACAAACTTCACCGCAGCGAAGAAAACCAGGTCACATACGACAACCGTGACCGCATCAGAATTGTCGAATATGACCAATTCTGTTCACCCACACTCGCTTGAAGCTGCCACCAGGACTTCGGCGCCTGAAACGGCGACTCTGAACTCGCACTCTAAACTTCTTATATGACAAACAAGCGGGTCATAGTTATAGGCGGTGGCCCAGCAGGACACGATGCAGCAACCTCTGCAGCGAGATTTGGCGCAGACGTCACTCTGATTGAACGCGACATTGTCGGCGGAGCAGCGCACCTTCGTGACTGCGTGCCATCCAAATCTATGATTGCAACCGGCGGAGCTCTCTCGTTTGCTCGACGAATAGACGGAATGGGGTTAGCAAACGTCGAAACTGGTGTCGATGCCGAACACCTGCGCGCACGAATCCAAGGAATAGAACAACGCCTTGAACAGTCAGTAACACAGCTCCTCACAAGCCAAGGCGTCAAGATATATAGAGGAACTGGGCGCCTACTTGGCCCCAATGAAGTCTGCGCTGAAACAGCAGACGGATCTATTGAATTAACCGCAGACGCAATCGTGCTCGCTACCGGAAGTCGACCACGCATTCCCGAATGGGCCCCAATAGATAACGAACGAGTCTTAACTACCCGCGACGCCTACCCACCGGCTGAGCTTCCCGAACATCTTGTCGTTATCGGTTCCGGTGTCACCGGCGTCGAATTCGTCCACATGTTCGCATCGCTTGGGTCCGAAGTCACATTGATTGTCAGTAGACAGCAAGTTCTGCCTCAAAAAGACCCCGAAGCCGCCGCGCTACTCGAACAAAACTTTTTAGACCGAGGAGTTCAACTCCTTAAAGGAGCACGAGCAACCGAAATCCTGCGAAATGGCTCAATAGTAAAAGTTCAGTGCTCCGACGGAAGAACAGCAGAAGGCTCCCACGCTGTTTTAGCGATTGGGTCTGATCCCAACAGCCAAGAACTAGGTCTAGAAAACACTGAAATAGAAGTGGACGAATTCGGATACATCCAAGTCGACCATAATCTGAGATCATCAGTGCCCTCGATTTACGCTGCTGGTGACTTATCGGGGAAGCTCCCGCTGTCATCAGTCGCGGCGATGCAAGGAAGAAAAATAGCCGAACACATTATGGGTTTGCACGAAGGCCGAGAACACCGACATCTCGACTACGACAAAGCAGCCTCGGCTATCTTCACCGAACCCGAGATTGCTGACGTCGGACTTGCGGAAGCCGAAGCATTCGCTACAGGACGAAAAATTCGAGTAACCAAAGTACCGTTCTCATCAAACGCCAAAGCTCTAATAAACAACGATCCCCTAGGATTCGTGAAAATAGTTTCTGACCCCAACACTGGGCATGTGCTGGGAGGATCCATCGTAGGACAGCACGCAGCGGAACTCATCTCAGTTGTAGCTCTAGCAGTGAGCGCGAACCTCAAGGTGCAAGATATTCACGAAAGCCTCTTCGTATACCCGACACTGAGCGAAGCCCTCTCAGAGGCCGCTGAGTGACTGCCAAACACAAGATCCTCATCACTGGTGGCAATGGCCAACTCTCAACGGATCTTGCACAGGTATTCGAAAGCCGTGACCTAGTTGTTCTTACCCGCGAAGACCTAGACATATCTCAACCTCATCAAGTTCAAGAAGCCTTGCTTCACCACAAACCTGAAGTCGTGATCAACACAGCAGCAGTCACTGACGTAGACGGGTGTGAACACAATGTCGAACAAGCACAATTAGTTAACTCTCAAGGCCCACAAAACCTGGTGAGAGCAGCCCAGCTGACCGGGGCTCGTGTTGTCCAAATATCCACTGACTACGTATTCGACGGAGCACTCGACCGGCCATACATCGAATCCGATGAAACCAACCCGCAGTCAATCTACGGCCAAACAAAACTCGCAGGTGAACAGGCCATGCGTGACACCGACCTCATAGTCCGAACATCCTGGCTATGTGGCCTTCATGGCTCAAATATTCTTAAAACAATCGTGCGACTGGCTCAAACAGATAAGGCCATGAGCTTTGTCAACGATCAGATCGGGCATCCATCTTTCACCAATGATGTTGCGGTGATTGTTCGACAGCTAGTCGAACTCGAAGCCCACGGCGTATTTCATGTGACGAACCAAGGGTCTGTCAGTTGGTACCAGTTTGCGAAGACGATTCTTGACCTGATGGGGCGACCGTCAGAGCAACTAGCAGAAATAACAAGCGACCAATTAGAACCATCACGCCCGGCTCCTCGGCCCGCAAATTCAGTTCTGGACAACAAGGCACTCCCGACTGTGGGGCTAAGCCCGCCACCTGATTTCCGTGAAACTCTGCCGAAGCTTTTGGAGGTTCTCTGTGAATGAGCAACTCCGGATAATCGTCAATCCAGTCGATTCTCAACCAACGAGCCAAGTGCTAGCCGTGGCGGCAGTTCTCGCCCTCGAATGGGCAGCGCCCTATGTGCATAGTGTCATCGGTGTCGATGGCCAATTTGTAATCCGACCTGAAATTGATGCCGCAGGTGGGCTGTTGCGGCTCGATGCAGAAAGAAGTGAACGGCTGCGGTTAGCGGGACGCGATGCTGTCTCCGAAGACGAATCTGAAATACACATCGTGGAAGACGATAAAGGGGACTGGAATATCCCCACTCGACTCGATAGCTGGTGGGCGACAGGGGCAGCACTTTCGGCGACCGCGTTCGTAGGAACCACCGCAACTGGCGTTGCAATAGCTGAAATACTCGCCATCTCGAACCGGACCGAACAACGGTGTATCGAGTTACTAGAAAAATCCCAACAATGGGCAATGCGACAAATCGATGACCTGTTGCGAATCACCGCGGATGAAAATCCCCGACTTCTAGCGGACCTCATGTCATCGTTGAGCTCTCAAGCCGAAGCCTTGGCCGAAGCCCATGCCCTGTTGCGAGGTCGCTACCAAGCGGACATCGAGACGATCAGTGAACATTTATGACAGAACAACCCCGAGCAACGCTGATCATTGTGGCCTATGGGCGCCATGACCTTGTTCTTAAGTTGCTCGACTCCATAGAACAACACACGCCCGAGCCACATGAATTGGTCATCATCGACAACGCCGCAACGACCCTAGACACTCCACTTATTGAAACTCACTCATCTCAGCCGCGCGTAATAGAAGCGCCGCGAAACCTTGGATATGGCGGAGGCGTCAATCTCGGGGTTCGTAACTCAATGGCTGAAACAGTCGTAATAATGAACTCAGACTTACAAGTCACACCCAAATGGCTTTCCCCGCTGCTAGTAACAATCGAACAACAAAAAGCGACCATCGCAGCCCCGCTTTACCTAGACGGGAGTGGAAACATCATTGAAAGTGGAGCATCAATAACTGCCGACGGCCACGTGCATGAGTCACGGCTCTCCAACGTCGCGCTCAAACCCGTCGACCATGTATCTGCTGCTTGTTGGGCCTTTAACAAACAATGGTTTGAAGCTATGGGTGGCTTTGACCCAACCTATGGACTTGGCTACTACGAGGATGTCGATCTAGTTAACGCCGCTCGATCTCGAAATAAGCGAGTTGTCGTAGTCAACGACTCCAGAGTTATTCATCACACAGGAGGAACCTTTAACTCCGAAGCATCACGTCACCTTTCCCACCGTAACCATGCTCGAAGTGCGGCGCGCTGGAAATGGCTCTACCGAGGAACCGGGGAAACTCTATGGGAAGGAGAAACTGCACTAGCTCACGGCCGAGTGGCCGTAATAGGTCATCACCCAGACATCTTGCGCGAACTCCAAGAACAAAACATTTCAGTCGTCGCCCTCGAAGACCCCAACGACCTCTATCAACGAGGGCACCGCGATGACGTCATCGTCATCGAAGATCGACACGATCTGGCGAAACGTGCTGCCCCCCGAGCTGAGGTCACATCCCCAGAAGGGCTCTCCGAGGCACTGAAACGTGCAGGGATTGCAATAAGCAAAAGACCTCCTAAACCGCTTTTCTCGGCAATAACAACCACCCGATCACGAAGATGGTGAACACATGACAGAGGACAATCCGCTGCATCAAGCATCCGCGCATCTACAAACAGCACGACAACTAGGGATGGGACTTAGGTCTCGAACCCGTCTTCTTGGTATCGGATCAAAAAAACTCGTTGAGACAATCGACGGTATATCTGACGAATTGGCTGCGGCTATTGACTTAGTAGCGAGCTCAGTCGCCGCCAACGCAAAACAAGCTAGTCAGCTTGACCAAGCAGTCACACGTCTAGAGCTCGTTACAGCAGGAGATGAACAGCTCATTGACGACCTTGCTGCCGCCATCGAAACAGCACAAATAGAATTAGTTCGTTTAGAACGCCAACACGACCTACTTCATTCGCGACTTGAATCGACAGACTAACGATGCGAATAGGGGTAACTCCAGGTAAATATGCGCAACAAATTCATGACGCGCTAACCCAACGAATAGGAATGCAAGCAGAGTTCATCCCGCCAGAAGTCGACGCACACAAATATGATCTTGTACTCGCAGTCGACGACGAAGACGCCCCACCCGGAGCCAAGACCCGTCGATACGTCACTCACCACAAAGCAAAAACCTCAAGCTGGGATGTTGTAGCCGCTCGACATTTACTAGTCGACGCCGAAAAACGGGGTGCCGAAAACCCCGTAGCTGTCCCGCTACCCATCGCCGCCGCCACCCCGATTAGACCCGCTCAAACCGGCCTCGCTCTATTGGAAAACAAGCAAACGCAAGAGTTTTCTAAAATTCTCAATGCAGCCGGCCACCAAGTTCTTGACATTAACGACCCGGAAGTCGGGATAGTAGTTGACCTGTCAGCGACAACTAGTCGTATCGAACCGTTGCGCCAAGCTATGAGTGAAGAAAAAGTTGTCATAGCGATGCGTGCTAACCCCGCAGCAACAGACACAATCCATGACAAAAGCGATGGTCGCCTCATTTCTTCATACAACGAGTTGAAGGAAGTAGTCGAAGAACTCGTCAGCAACGACTTCGAAAGACAACGACTGGGCTTCGAGGCCCGAAAAGCAATTGCCAATACCAACTGGGCACGAGTAGTACGAGGCCTACTGCTTGACGGCCGCAGCGGCATGCCCGTTCTCGAACACCTCAGCCAGCTCGCCGCACAGAAACGATGGAAAGAGCGACTAGGACATGCACACCCCTGGAAGTCCGCCCAATACGTTGATGACAGATACCTAGAATTAGGCAATCAGCGCATTGATATAAGCCAAATCAGTCAGCTGCGAAAATTGAGTATCGCTATAGCTCCAGGCAGACGCGACCCATACAGTCCCAATTCCTAGGGTACGTTCGCTGATTATGTCCCGAGATCGTCCAAGGCGCAGTCGTCGCTTGAGCGAAAAGCTGCTACTCACGGCTATTGGAATAGCAACGGGAATCGGATTTACCGCCACCTTTGTCCTCGGATACGCCGTATGGCGCCTAGACCAAGTCGAAAGATTTGAGGTGCACGACGTCCTCAGCGCACCGAAACCAAAACCAATGACTGCCTCAGAATTACTTAACCTGAATCTTGCCGGCACCAAGAACGACAAACAAAGCACGTCGGGGGAGAGGGTTGAAATTATTCTTCCCCCAACGATTGACGAACCGCTCGTAGACACTGAACCCGACGGCGAAAACTACCTCCTCGTCGGTTCAGACAGCGTCGAAGGCATCGCCGCCGATGATGCCATCATGAGCGGCCGAAGTGCTTCCATAGCAAACCACCTCGCAGACACAATCATGGTTCTGCGACTTCGCCAAGATGGAACGGCAGCAGTTGTATCAGTGCCACGCGACCTCCTTGTATCCATTGCTAGCACCGACACGACTGCCAAGATCAACAGCGCATACAACCTTGATTCGTCGCCACAGACGAGAGCGGCTCGACTCATAGAAACAGTCGAAACTCACTTCGACATCGGACTTCAACACTTTGTCGAAGTTGACCTTGACGGTTTTCGACGGATAGTCGACGCCGTTGGAGGCGTCTCAATGTGTTTCAACAGACCAACACGAGACAGGACTATTCAAGACAGTGGTGATCCCACCCAAGGAGGTACTGGCTTTACAGCAGACAAGGGATGGACGCACCTCGATGGAGATACAGCGCTCGCCTTCGTGCGAAGCCGTCGCCTCTTAACTCAACAACCAGATGGCCAATGGGAGAGATTAGGCGTCTGGAACGATCTCGAACGAAATAGTCGACAACAAAAATTCATATTCGAAGCTTTGGATCAGGCCTTAGGGCGAGCAGTCAGCAACCCTCGCACCCTCCAAAGGCTCCTAGATATCGTCGCCACCGATTTTCGAACCTCGAACACCTTGAGCGTTTTCGATGATGGCCTCGAATTGGCTCGCCGGTTCAGAGGCCTAAACGTGGATAGTGACCTCGAACGTTACGCCCTCCAACTCATTGACGTATCTATCGATGACAAAGCCGGGTTAGAGATAGTCGACAGTGAACACAACAAACGCGTGGTCGATATATTTCGAGGTCTCAGATGGGATGACGTAACCGAAGAGAGAGTCCAAGTAGCCGTCCAGGGCCCAGCAGCCCTTTCCTTGGCATCACGACTTCGCGGAGCGCGCTTTAAAGCAACGCACCAAGAAACTGACGCCTACCCAGAGAACAGAATCAGATATGGAATCGGAGGAGACCAAGCTGCGGTGCTCCTAGCAGCACGACTCAGAGAAAATGTAGAGATGGTTGCTGATCCATCCCTTTCCGGCAGCCGAGTAACTCTCGAACTCGGATCCCAACCCCCCTCTGTCATGCGCGGCTACAAAACAATCGAACCACCCACACCATTAGCTGCTAACACCACTCAGAAATCCCCACCTCCACCCAGGACACTCGGCGTATGTGGATAACGAAGAAAAACACCGGACCAAAACCCCTATCGAGCATAGAAAACAAAGCCGCGAAGGCGAATCGCCGGGATGTCGTTAGCATCTCGGATGAGAGAAATTTTAACCTTTTCTGACACAACGACCTGAAGGCACAGAAATGAGCAATGTCGCGGTAATCGGAGCTGGGTATGTCGGACTCACAACAGCGGCATGCCTTGCACATATAGGCCATAACGTCACCTGCGCCGATATCGATGAAGACAGAATCTCTCAACTCAACAACGGCGAAATCCCGATTCACGAAGCCCGGCTCCCCGAACTCGTCCAAGAAGGATTATCGAATCAAGCACTCAAGTTCGTAGTAGGAGCCCAGCGATCAATAACAACAAGCGACTTTGTTTTCTTGTGTTTACCAACCCCACAAGGAGAAGACGGACGAGCCGACATCGGAGCTGTTCTAGACGTCATCGAAGAAATCCGTCAGCTAGTTCCTCCTCAAACAATCATCATCAACAAATCAACCGTTCCGGTCGGAACAATCGCGTTGATAGAAGCAGCAATCCAACGAGAAGATGTTTCGATCGTTTCTAATCCTGAATTTCTCCGTGAAGGTGTCGCAGTCACTGACTTCTTGCAACCAGACAGGATTGTTATCGGCGCTACCAGCAGCGAAGTAGGGGAGCGGGTGGCTGCACTTTACGACTCAATAGACGCCCCAATTATCGCGGTGGACCCAGCATCAGCGGAAACCATCAAATACGCCACGAATTCGTTTCTCGCAACCAAGGTCTCATTCGTCAATGGCCTCGCAGCAGTTTGTGAAGCCGTCGGAGCCGATATTGAATCCGTAACACGAGGATTAGGCTCCGACCAGCGGATCGGCTCACGCTTCCTCCAACCAGGCCCAGGCTGGGGGGGATCCTGTTTCCCCAAAGACATGCAAGCCCTAGTCCGAATAGCAACTGACGCGGGATACGAATTTGACCTACTTAGAGCCGTCATCGAAGCGAACGATCAGCAATTCGATCGGATAGTCCACAAAGCCGAACTATTACTAGGAGAAGAACTTGCAGGGAAAAACCTGGCTCTACTTGGTCTCACCTTCAAAGCCCACACCGACGACTTAAGAAACTCACCGGCACTTGAAGTAGCAAAGCGGTTAGCGGCTAAAGGAGCCAAACTCACCGCATACGACCCGATGATCACAAGCCCAACAGAACTACCGGACGACATTGGAGTAGCTGCAACCATAGAACAAGCTATGACTGGCTCCGATCTGGCTCTCATTCTCACTGAATGGCCCGAATTCACTCGAGCTAACTGGGCTAATTTAATCGACTTGATGAACGCGCCACGCGTCGTGGATGCCCGAAATGTGCTGGACCGAAAGTCAATGGTTGAGCTCGGATACCAGTACGACGACTTAGGCAGAATATGAGAACTACCCTTAAATGACGGCAGCTTGTGTAAGAGTGGTTGCGTGACGGCTGAAATAAGCGTCCTCATGACCATGGAGGCCGCATGGCACCCTGTGCCAGGAGGTACCGGGCGGGTATCGATTGAGTTGGCCCGTGCCCTCTCGCAAAGAACGGACACCAAAGTTCAAGGAGTATCCGCCCTTCACCTATCGCAGGCCCCATCCGATTTTCGCCCACCTATAGAGGTAAAGAAACTTCTTTTACCGCGACCTTTGCTTTACGAGGCTTGGTCACGAACTGCCTTCCCACGACTCGACACCAGCGAACATGACCTGGTGCACTCAACCACCATCATCTCCCCGCCAGCAAGCAGTAAACCGCTTATTGTGAGCGTCCACGATCTCGCCTTCCGTCGGTTTCCCGACCGTTTCCCGCAGCGAGCTCGACGACTGTTCGAACGTTCCTGGAAACGAGTGCTGGAACGCGCAGACGCCGTCCTGTGCCCATCAGCGGCCACCTCCGCTGATCTACTCGCAGCCGGACTAGATGCCGAGCGTCTCCACTTAGTTCCCCTCGGCCATGACCCTCAGGCGGTCACCAAAGAAACCGCCCTCCAAGTCCGCCAGCGGTTCGGAATTGACGGCGACTTCATCCTCGCCGCGGGCACGCTTGAACCTAGAAAAAATATCCCGACCTTAATTCAAGCTTTCCGGGAGATAGCTCCACACACAGAAGCCCAGCTAGTACTAGCAGGCCCAACCGGATGGGGAATTACGCCCGAAGCGCTGCTGGAATCAGTAGACGACACTCTAAAGACACGGATCACGGTTACCGGAGAAATCACGACGACTGAGCTAGCCGGGCTCTACACCGAGGCAACGGTCTTCTGCTACCCAAGCCTTTTGGAAGGATTTGGCCTCCCAGTACTTGAAGCAATGTCTTACCAAACTCCAGTAGTGACCTCTAAAGGAACCTCCACCGAGGAAGTGGGAGGAGATGCAGCGATCACCGTCGATCCGTACTCAGCAAACGAAATCGCAGAAGCCCTAAAATTTCTTGTCGACGATAAAACGGCTGCTCAACGGATAGCTAATAACGGATACGAACGAAGCAAATTGTTCCGATGGGACAAAACAGCGGCAGCAACCGTCGAGATATACCGGAAAATGATATGAACGCGGTAACTATCAACATGCTGTGGCTGAGACCAGGACAAG
>CAJWBN010000036.1 GCA_913020735.1 uncultured Acidimicrobiaceae bacterium | reverse complement strand
GCCCAGGAAATTTCTCAGCTTGTTCGGGAATACCCACACGGTCCAGTAGGGACCGGGCCATGGCTTCGGCCTCTGCTCGAGGCTTTTTCCTTACCCATATCGGAGCCAAGGTGATGTTGTCCAAAACGGTTAAGTGCGGGAAAAGGTTGAACTGCTGAAAGACCATCCCCACTTCGGATCGGATCTTTTCGATGTTACGAAGGTCATTGGTGAGTTCAATACCATCGACAACGATGTCACCTCCCTGGTGGACCTCCAAACGGTTGATACATCGAATCCAAGTACTCTTCCCTGAACCCGAAGGTCCGCAGACCACGGCAACTTCTCCTTCTTTGATGGTCGCCGTGACTCCCTTTAGAGCCTGAAAGTCGCCGTAGAACTTATCTACATCTACACAAACGATCATGTCTTCGCGGTCGGCCAACCTGTCGTTAGCCACTGTCGTCGCATCATCGATGCTCATATATCTTTACTCCCGGTCTGAGGGGTACGGGGACTTATCATCATCGTTCTCCAAGCCCTACACGTCGTTCTAGGCGTTGACTGTATTTAGAAATAGTGAAATTAAAGAAGAAATAAATCATCGCTACAAGAAGAATGCCTTCTCGCTTAACACCCATGAATTCACTCTGCGCTGGGATTACTGAATTCGCCACCCGAAGAAAGTCGAATAGGCCAATGATCGCTAAGAGCGATGTTTCCTTGAACGTCGAAATGACCTGACCTACAAGTTGAGGAATTGAAACCGTTAAAGCCTGCGGCAGGACAATAAAGCCTGTCCTTTGAGCCGCCGTCAAGCCAATGGCATCTGCTGCTTCATACTGTCCTTTAGTAATCGACTGCAAACCGCCTCTGACATTTTCTGCAAGGTAAGCAGACGAGAACAAGGTGTACCCGGTTAAGACAGCAGCTAATTCAGCCAGTTCCATTCCATCGGGGAGAAACAAAGGAACCATTACGGAGAAGAAAATCAGCACACTAATTAGAGGAACACCACGTATCACCTCTATATAAGTGGTCGACAACATCCGAAAAATCGGGAACTTCGACGTACGACCCAGAGCAAGCAGGACCCCTAATGGGAAGGAAAGAAGAACAACTATTAGGGCTACGAACAGCGTCAAACCCAGACCACCCAAGAACTCCGATGACTGCAGTTCAACCGTAGATGGAGTGTTAATCATGGTGGCCAAGTAGTGCACCAGCGCCGTAACCCCAAGCCAACCAAGAACCAACTGTCGGCGCTTAGCTAATTCTCCTATGAAGTTCGGTGCTAAGAGCGCTGCAAATGCCAAGAGAAGGAAGCTAATCCGAGCCTTTTGCAGCATCGGGTACCACCCAAAGAACGCAGCAACCCAGTTAAAGACGGCGAAACCCAAAAGCATGGTCGCCACTAGCCGGCCGGCTTCACCCACACCAGTGCGAGTCAAGCTCCACAGAACTAAGCCTCCTAGAATCCCAAATGCCAAACCCATAGGAAGATCCGTTGAGATCACATGCCCATAGTCAAGAGCAGGGTCTCTAAGCACCACCCAGAAAAGTGTCAATGGGCTGATTAGCCACAAGAGATTGCTAGCGCCCTTTATTACTCCGGCATAATCGCTTCGTTGCAATATTCGACCAACGCGGAAGAAGCCGCACAGCAGCGCCAACATCACAGTCCAAGGCAACTTTGTCGAGAATGCAACCGTCCTGCCCGATTCGGCAACATATGACTTTGTTTCCGAAATGAACGCGTAGTGACCGTATGGCGCTATCCAGAGACTTAACACGGCGAGACCGAGGCCTGTGAAAATGACCGAGGTAACCGGCAACTCGACGGCCCGGCGACTACCCCCACTAAATCTATTCCGCAGCAAAATTCCCGCTGCAAGTAACACAACCACCGCTATCCACCAACTCGACCTGTCGACCATGGCATCTAGGAAGGATTCGCGTTGCAGCGAGCCCTCAACAGTACGCACTACTTTCCCGTCACTCCCTATGATCACGCTGGGCTCACGCACGAGGACACATACTGCTAAAAGCCCGCCAGCACCCATTAGCCAAGTGGAAACCCGCTTAACTGAAACTCCGCCCCAGTTCGCCCAGAGCCCAGCACTTACTCCAGCCAAGCCCACTACAAAGCCAAGGGAAACCCAAACTCTGATGTATTGAGACTCAGGGTAGGAAAGAGTCATTAACGCTCGCAGATTGGTGCGGACTGCATCCCACTGACGATTTTCGCTAAAAACGAAATTAAGTACTCCGCGCAGAGCAAACAGAGCCAAGAATCCGCCCAGGAGTGTCAGGATGCTGTTCGCCCAGTTCGAAAAGAGGTTCGTCCTAAGCCATTTACCCATCGAAAGACTTGGCGCCTCGTTAGGAGAACTCTTCTCTGGTTCTACTGGTACCTGATCCGCGTCCTGCATCTCAGCGCTCCACAATTCTCATGCGAACGTTAAAGAAATTCACAATCACAGAGATCGACAGCGAACACGATAGATAGAAGAACATCCATATAGAAACAACCGGCAAGGTCTTTCCTGTTTGGTTGTAGACCGTTTGACCTACTTGGACAATGTCGCTGTAGCCAACTGCGATCGCGAGCGACGTGTTCTTCGTCAAGTTCAAGTACTGATTCCCTAACGGCGGGAGCATCACCCTTGCTGCTTGAGGAATTATGACTCGCCGCAAAGCAGTTGAACGACGAAGACCAAGTGCAGCTGCGGCTTCCGTCTGCCCCTTGGGAACAGCAAGTATTCCTCCACGGACTATTTCGGCGATAAAGGCCGAGGTATAGAAAACAACACCGAAGAAGACGGCAGCGAATCCAATCGAGAAGTTCAGACCAGAGGGCCCGTAATTCGGAAATTTTCCAGTTTGAACGATGTCGGGCAGCGCAACATCAATCGGTCGACCACTTCGGCCATTTCCGAATTTATTGCTAAGAACTTCAAACAGGTCGCTTCCTGAGTTGATCATCCAACTAGCTAAACCTGGCCACAGAAACAGGAAGAAGACAGCACCTAATATGCCGCCAGTCGCCGCAAAGATCATCCTGAAATAGTCATCGTCAGTTAATTTCGCCAACCCCGCCGGTGTTCGTCGACTGTTGAGAAATCCACGAATCCAATAAACGCTTAGACCAACAGATAAAAGCGCTACCAATATTTGGAGAGCACCTTCAGGAACTGCAGAGACTGCAGATGAAAGCGACCCGAAAATATTGCCGACAAAGCCGAAGATGGGGTGGATAAACCAACCCAAGATGCCAATAACGACAATTAGCCCAAAGGCACTAAGAATTGGGTATGTCTCTTCACCCGAAAGATCCTGCTGAGCGACCCGGCGTTTTCGAAGAAAGTTTGCAAAGAAAAGTCCGATTCCAATAACAATCATCCACTGATAAAAGCCATCTGCGATGTGGACTCTCGGCATAGAAAGTCCCTTATTGGACAAATGGAACCATCCATTGATTGGACCGACATCCATAGAAACTCGGTCCAGACTGGCGAAGATTGCTCCATAAAAGAGGATCTGCACTAACAAAGGAACATTGCGCAAGGTTTCAACAAATACAGTTCCTAATTTCCGTAGCAGCCAATTATTCGACAGCCTCGCAAGACCTACGAGAACTCCAATAATTGTCGCCACGAATATCCCTGCAATCGCCATACGCAGCGTGTTGACCATCCCAACCCAGAGAGCTCTACCTCCAGTGTCGGGGTCAGTGTCGATACCTGACGAAAGGTCTATCCCCGGGTTGACGGACAAAAAATCGTAGTCAGTGGGTACGTTTGATGCCCTGAGGTTGTCTCCGGCTTGCTTAGCTAGAAACCAAAGCGCTCCGATAGTCAGCAACAGGGCAACTACCTGCACAACCCACTTAACCACCGTGACATCTCTGTACAACGGCGGACGTTCATGGTGGATAGAAGGTGGGGCAGTGCTTGCCACTAAATAGTTCCCTCTCAGGTAAACACGACAGCTCTAGGTGATCGAGCGTTCAGCCTAGAGGCAGTGAAAGGGCTGGAGGTCCATTTGACCTCCAGCCCTTCCAAAATTCTTTTCGACGGTACTAGACCGCCTAATGAATCAGATATTTATATCAACGTGCTGGTGGAGCGTAAACAAGACCACCCGCTGTCCAGGCAGCGTTAGCTGACCCTTCACGACTCAGACCCACTGGGTTGAGGTTACGGCTGTAAATCTCGTCGTAGTTTCCGACCTGCGAGATGACCTGATAGAAGGCATCAGCTGGAAGACCCATGCCGCTTTGCAGTTCACCTTCGCCTCCAAGGAGACGGATGGTTTCGGTATCGCCACTGGCAAGCATCATGTCAACGTTGCTTGAGTCCAAGCCCTTTTCGTCAGCGATAATGGTTGCATAAACGGCCCAGTTAACTGCGTCAGCAAATGCTGAGTCGTTCTGTCCGTATGTAGGACCAAGCGGCTCCTTCGAGATTGGTGTCGCTGGGAAGATCACCCAGTTTTCACCATCTGGCTGCTGCTTTGCCTTTCGGCCAACTAGAGCTGAACCGTCAGTGGTAATGATGTCACATGCGCCGGAGATGAAGTTGTTGGTAACAGTATCGAAGTCTTCGAAAGTCTGAAGTTCGATGCTGACACCAGCTTCAGATGCTGCGTCTGCGATGTTCTTTTCGGTGGTGGTACCTGCACTGGTGCAAATAACTGAACCGCCAACATCTGATACTTGTGAAGATCCTGAGAATCCGTCGCTTTCACGACCCATGAGCTGCTGACCGTCATAGTAAGTGGTTGGTCCGAAGTCCATTCCCACTTCAGAGTCACGACTCTGTGTCCAAGTTGTGTTTCGCATCAGAAGATCGACATCACCGGTCTGAACTGCAGTGAAGCGTTCAGCGGCTGTCAATGAAACGAAGTTCACCTTGTTTGCATCGCCAAGGATGGCTGCTGCAACAACGCGGCAATAGTCGGCATCGAAACCGGCCATGCTGCCATCAGCTTGGAGTTCTGAGAACGCCACGGCAGAACCTGAAACACCACAGTTAAGGGTGCCACGGCTCTTGATCGTGTCCAGCAGGCTTTCGCCACTGGCTGCGAGCGTTACTTCAGTTTCTTCTGCATCCGATGACGAGCTGCTTGCGCTGCTGTCGTCGGAGGAATCGCTGCCACCACATGCCGAAGCGGCAAGTGCTAGAGCGAATAGTGTGGCAAGCAGTCGCCACATGATATTTTTCCGCATCTGTTTGAGTCCCTCTCTGTTGCGGTTGCCGGCCCGCGACCGGCTTTCTGCTCGGTTAAGAGTGCGTGCACGGTATACGGTCAACAAAGCAAACAACCACCTTGTGATCTTTTCGTCACAATCTCTTTACAGGGCAGAAACACTATCTGCTAAACGATCGTTTAACCAAGCTTCAACCAACTTTGTCTAATAGGAGTCCAATTACTTATGGCCGATCTCCAAGATCACGCGATTAGCGCTCGCATCGCGACCGATGCCGGAAGACTTCTTTTGGACATACGTGAACGGCTCTTTAGCCAGGGTGCCGATAGCTGGACGGTTAAAGATACAGGTGACCTCGAGGCCCATAGATTTATCATGGGCGCTCTTCGAGAAGAGTTCCCCGACGACGGAATCTTGTCCGAGGAAGGCAGCGACGATCTGTCTCGATTGGAAAAGGAAAGGGTTTGGATTGTCGACCCTCTGGACGGAACCAGAGAATTTGGTGAGCCAGGCCGCTCCGATTGGGCAGTGCATGTAGCCCTCACTGAAAACGGAGTGCCAACCGCTGGAGCCGTTGCTTTGCCGGCAGTCGACAAAACCTTGGTAACCGAGCCAGCAGCCACGCTATCTCCGCCCCATGAAGGTAGACCCAGGATGGTTGTGAGCCGTTCGAGAGCTCCGGCTGCCGCCATGATCGTCGCGGAAGCATTGGATGCAGAACTACTAGCTCTGGGCTCGGCGGGGGCTAAAGCCATGGCGGTAGTTCTCGGCCATGCAGATATCTACGCTCATAGCGGGGGTCAATACGAATGGGACAACTGCGCGCCAGCCGCAGTGGCTATGGCCGCTGGGCTACATGCAAGTCGCTGTGACGGCTCCCCTCTTGATTACAACTACGAGGACCCTTGGCTCCCCGATCTATTGATATGTCGACCAGAGTTCAAAGACGATGCTCTCGCTGCGCTGCGGCGAGCGATTGAAAGCTGAAGCAAAAATGGAATTAAAAACCACAATCTTCGAGACCAACGGACCAACCGCAACTATTACCCTCTCGCGACCGAAACGCCGCAACGCCTGGACAGGCCGGATGCATACGGAACTCCGCCACCTCCTACAACTGGCTGATACCGAACCCGCGATTAGAACGGTAATCATCACGGGAGACAACGATGATTTTTGTGTCGGAGCTGACAGTCAAGCGCTAGAAGGCCATCTTGAAAAAGGCGGGTATGACTCTGGGACTGGGCCTGACATTTCTAACCCGGGATACGGGGTGGCTCCAGAATTCGACCAGAATTTCGCATTCATGTTTGGCTTAAACGTAACCACGATCGCAGCAGTCAACGGTGCCGCCGCTGGCGCTGGGTTAGTTCTGGCCTGCTATTGCGACCTTCGTTTCGCTTCGAAACAAGCGAAACTCACCACAGCTCATGGACCACTAGGTCTCCCAGCCGAATTCGGTCTTTCATGGCTTCTGCCGAGGTTGATCGGCTTGACTCGAGCTAACGACCTTTTAATTTCAAGCAGGATCATCACCGCTGAAGAGACCAGCGGATGGGGCCTTTTCAATCAAATATTGGACGGACCAGAATTACTTCCACACGTCAGGTCATATGCATCTGAATTAGCTTCACGTGTTTCCCCGTCTGCTCAAAAAATGACAAAGCTTCAGATCTACTTGGATCAGCACAGAGACGTCGGTTCAGCCGTAGCAGAATCGGAAGGTCTACTGAGATCAGCGATGCTGGACCCCGACTACCAAGAAGGTGTCCAGGCCTTTACAGAGCGTCGAACACCTAGATGGCAATAAAAGCGACCGCTGTCCTTTAGCTCACAATTCGACAAATAACTAGGTCTCAATCATCGAGGACAGTGACCACTCCGGTGTCTCCATCTACCCGGACCCTAGCTCCATCCGATATGCGTTTTGTCGCGTCAGTAGCAGAGACCACACATGGAATACCTAGCTCCCTACTCACTATGATGGCGTGACTCAACGCAGCTCCCACATCAACAACCACGCCAGCAGCGGGCACAAACAAAGGTGTCCAAGAAGGGTCCGTTAACGGAGCGACAAGCACGTCACCGGGCTCTAGCGCTGTCGGATCGTGACTGTCGAGAATCACCCGGGCTCGACCTTCCGATACACCCGGACATCCTGGTAAGCCATGAATCGAATCTCCCGACTCCAACGGTTCGACTAAGACTGAGTCACGTTCCGGCCAGGTCGAAAGCGGCTCACTTTCGCCCACAACCACAAAAGGTTCCTGTTTCGCTGCAGCAAGATCAAAAATTTCTTGGCGCTGCTCAATGACTTCACGCCATCCATCACCATCGTCGATCGCTTGATGTTGTTCTGCAAATCGAAGCATTGCAAAGCTGGTTATTTCTGGGTACACGCCTCTGTCGACCATACGTTGGCCAAGCTCTCGAGCGGCCATCCGAGCTTCTTGAATAAATTTGACGCAATTAGTTTTGGTTCGCTCACGACCAGGCATCAAAACTGAAGCGCCGTGGGCGCCAGCCAAAAACTGTCCCTGCGCTTCCGGGTCAGCTTCGAGCATCTCGCTAATCTCGGCGACAATGCGTTGCCTATCATTAGCTAGCTCCGCTTGGTGGTCTTGAGGCGCCGCAGAACTGGGAGAGACTCGCATCCGGTCAATCGCAGCCAAAGCTAAGTCAGGGGTCGTTTCCCAAGTTGGGCAGGAAATTTCCCACTCATTTGGGCCCCTAGACCCGTATGACCAGAGAAACTCATCAAAAGCAGAAACGAAGTTCTCCACTTCGGGCTCATCGCTATCTCGCAGACGGCTGTTTAAACCTTCGATACCACTTTGAAAAACTGCATTCACTTCTTCAGAGTCAGCTGCTATTCGCCCTAATTCCCACATAGCCATCGAAGGAGCAGCAGATTCAACATCCCCTAGCCCAGCCATGATCTTCATCGCGTCTGTTGGGCGACCAATGGCTTCGCAGACTGCCGACACAATGCCCATCGGAACCGTGGTTAAGAAACTAATAAAAATATGTTGGGCAAAAAGCTCTCGGAATCCTCCATTTAGAAAATCTTCAATCCAATCGACAATTTCGTGGTCACCCATCGATCTGAAATCAGGACGTTGGTCACGAAGCGCGTTCACTCGCTGCTCTTGCTCTAGGACATCTGGTAGATCGGGGGTTGTCAGAGCCCAAAGGAAAACTTCACCTATCCGGGCCTCCGCTTCTGCGCTGGGGTCATCCGGGTGTTGTTCGTAAGCCGGGATACCAGGCTGAACTCCAAAGAAAGCTTCATCAATGTCCTGTGCTGATAGCCCAGGTGCCCGCTCACCAAATATGCGCATTAGGGAAGCATTGAGGTAGGTGTACCCTCCAAAGACTCCCAGAAATACAGGGTTATCAGGATCAAATTCACTTTCTTCAAAAGCACCGATCTTGATGTACGCATCTCGAAAGCCAAGTTCGCTTATTTGAATACCCTCATCGTTCTGAAACGCGAAATCAAAAGTCGACAACGCCACGGGATCAGGGAACACCTCCCCCACATTCGCTCGGGTCCAGATCGGGTAACGATCCGATGTCTTAGTACCAACGAAGTATTCCTCAGCCATTTCCTGTTCCTCCCCATCGTGCGACCTGAAAGATAAGACCGATGGACCGGATGGCTGCCTCCCCCTCGTGGCAGCCATCCGGC
Organism: uncultured Acidimicrobiaceae bacterium; assembly: GCA_913020735.1. GTDB lineage: Bacteria > Actinomycetota > Acidimicrobiia > Acidimicrobiales > Poriferisodalaceae > MedAcidi-G3. The sequence goes on along the minus strand of CAJWBN010000036.1, from coordinate 8,744 downwards.
CAGATCGCGAATCACAACTGATCGGCACTATAGGCATCGTTATACCTATTTACGCAAACGTTCATTAAGGAAACTTTCAACAGTTTGGGTTTAAACGACCAGAAACATCGCCGTGAGATACGTTCTAACCGTGGTTTCTAACGAGAACGTCGACTTCGAGTGGACTCAAGAGTGGTCACATCTCGTGATTTCAGCAGAAGCGGCCGCAGCTCAAGTGCAAGATGGCGACCTAGTCGGAACAAGCCTGCCGGAACCTACCGCCTTTCTTTTCGCGTTGGCAGAACGTCACGATTTAAACGATGTAGCCGTTTTCGTTCCTGCTCCTAGAAAAGGTGGTGCCGCTGTTGGAACAAACCCAAACCTTGAGTTGCGTGCACCTTTCCTGACTCAAATATTGCGCGAAGCTGGCGCTAAAGCAGAACTCGTTCCAGTCAGGCTCGAAGACTGGGGGAGATTCGCCATTCGCAATCCACCAAGAGTCGCGTGCGTCCAAGTTGGTACACCGTTGCCAGATGGCACAGTCCCTCCAGGCTCAGCTATGGCAGGCAACGACGCTCTCATTCGTCGCGCTCGGCGGGAGGGTGACCTGGTATTCGGTTTAGTCAATCCAGTAGTGCCATACATCCATGGAGATTCTTTTCGAGTTGAGGACTTTGATGGCTTAATTCATGTTCCGCTTAAAGGGTCGATGCCAATATTCGATGAACGGACGCCTCCTTCTAATCTTGACCCTTTTGTCGGGGCACTTGACGAATTGATTCCGAATGGAGCAACAGTTCAATCGGGAGTTGGCGGCCTGACTGAAGTAGCGCTCGCCCGTTTGACTCATAAAACCGATTTGGGCATTCATACAGAAGTGATGTGCCAGGGCCTAATGGATCTAATGAAGGCTGGCGCCGCTACTAACCGTCTCAAAACGGTGTTCCCAAACAAGACTGTCTTTACTATCGCGTTGCCTGAAACCTTCGATTTTTTGAACAACAACGCCGACTGCCACATTGTGCCAGCTCATGTCGCGTTGAATCATCAACAAATTTCTGCGAACCGAGATATGCGTTGCGTGAACGGGGCCCTAGAAATTGATCTTTGGGGTCAGGTCAACTCCGAAATGATCAACGGAGTTCAACATAGCGGGGTCGGCGGCGCTCTAGATTTTTTGCGAGGTTGTCAAATGTCCGAATCGGCAATGTCAATTCACCTAATGCCAGCCACCGCTAAAGGCGGATCAGCTTCACGAATTGTCCCCCAAATCAACGTCAATGCGGTAACTGGAACCCGTTACGACGTTGATGTTGTAGTAACTGAGTTCGGGATTGCGCGCCTCCAAGATGCGTCCGTGCGCCAGAAAGCGGAGCGCCTCATCTCAGTAGCCCATCCAGATCATCGGGAGCAACTGAAGGAGTCTGCTCAAAAGATGGGGATTCTCTGAACATCAGGGGCGTGAAAGCTGGCTTCTAATAAAAGTTGGCTCTCCGGGAGTACTTCGTTCGGGACAGTATTCGTACCCCAGTTCAGCAAATCCACTGATCAAGTTAGGACTGTCTATTCTGTTCAGAACTAACCAGGAAGCCATTGCTCCTCGCGCCTGCTTGGCATAAAGGCTGATGATCTTAAACTTGCCATTCTTTTCATCTAGAAAGCGTGGACTTACGACTCGAGCACCCAAAAGGCTTTCGTCGACAGCAGAGAAGTACTCTTTCGAAGCAAGATTGATCAAAACACGAGACCGGTGCCCTTCAAGGTCCACTGCCAGAGATTCGCTGATCCGGTTACCCCAAAACTCGTAAAGACCTTGACCTCGCGAGGTCGTCAAACTTGTTCCCATTTCTAGGCGGTACGGCTGGATCAAATCTAAAGGTCTAAGCACTCCATGCAAGCCAGACAGTATTCGAATCGTCTTCTGTGCTCGTGTGAAATCACGTTCCGTGTAGCGGGCCACATCCATACCCACATAGACATCTCCTTGAAACGCCAAAAGAGCTGGCCGGGAATTGCGAGTAGTGAAATCCTCTTCCCAATCTTGGAAACGTTCAGCGTTGAGATCCGATAAGGCGGGCGAAAGATTCATGAGTTGACCTAGATCCGCCGGCGATTTTTTGACCAACTCCTTAACTAGTTCACTTGAGTCGTCGATGAATGCAGGCACTGAGTGCTTGTGGGTCAGCAATTCCGATTCAAAGTCGAGCCTCTTTGCAGGTGATAAGACAATCAGCACAATGGGTTCCTCCAATTTGGAGTTTAGGGACTCTGAAGCGACAACTCAGGATCTATGCAATCACTTAGTTCAAACTAGCTTGGGCAACACGGCTACAGTGCGCGCCATAATTGGGGAACAGCACTAACAGACCTCTAGGTAGGGCGTCATGGCAACAAAAATCGAGCACCACCACGATTTAGGTGACTTCAACTACGGCACAAGTGACCAAGTCACCCCATTAATCCGCAGGGTCATATGTAAGAACCCAACACCTTTCACCTACAAAGGAACCGGAACATACTTGGTTGGCCAGGGAGAAGTTGCTGTCATAGACCCAGGCCCACCTCTGGAAAGCCACTTGGATGACATCCTCGCTGCTCTTGATCCTGACGAAACAATCACTCACGCTTTCATAACTCATACCCATAGCGATCACTCTCCGTTGACCAAACAACTGAAAGAACGCACCGGAGCTATTTCATATGGCTTCGGTCCGCATGGGAGCGTCAGAGACGATGACCCTGAAGATCGCGTGGACTTCTCAGAGTTCATCTCGACCGAAGAGCAGGAACAGTACCGGCAAGAGTTTGAGGAACTCCCCGAAGAACTCAAACGCGAAGGCGCTGACACAGAATTCTCACCGGACGTATTTCTCAAGGACGGCGACATTGTCCATGGATCCAACTGGACGATCAGGTCTATTCACACCCCCGGGCATTGTTCAAATCACCTTTGTTTCGAGTTACAGGAAGAAGGAAGTCTTTTTTCTGGCGATCACGTGATGGGGTGGGCCACCAGCGTGGTTGGACCGCCAGACGGCTCGATGAAGGACTACATGAAGTCTCTGAGAAAGTTGCTTCCCCTCGACCATCAGCTGTATTGGCCTACCCATGGCCCGGCAATCCCTAAGCCTGTGGAGTACGTGCAAAGCTTCATTCATCATAGGGAGGAACGAGAAGAGCAGATAATCGGCTTTTTGCGAAGCGGTCCACAAAAAATCGCCGACTTCGTCCCCGTAATGTACGAAAAGTACGACAAGCGGCTTTGGTACCCAGCCGCAGGCTCGGTCCATGCTCACTTATTACACATGGTAGAAACCGGAAGAGCAGAGGTCCTCGACGAACACGATGAACCAAAGTTGACCGCCACCTATCAACTCCTATGAAGTATTGGCCAGTAATCCACGTACCTTGAGCCAGCCATGACTAAGTTCGGCTTTTCATGCGCCTAGTTATTGCAAACTGCACAGTTGACTACTCAGGTCGACTAGACGCACACCTCGCGGAGGCGATTCGCCTAATCATGGTCAAGGTAGACGGCTCCATTTCTATTCATGCCGACGGCGGTGCGTATAAACCGCTCAACTGGATGAACGCCCCAAACACTATTAACGAGTCATTAGCTGACGATGAACTGACGTGGCTAGTTACTAATGAAAAAAAAGAAAAACTAACGATTCGCCTTCACCAAGTGATTTCAGATTTCTCTCAAGAAATGGGCATTGACCCTGGTCTTCAAAAAGATGGGGTCGAAGCTCACCTCCAAGAATTACTCGCCGCGAACGTAGGTCAAATTTCCGACGGCATGGTGCTTGTAAGAAGGGAATACCCAACCGATATCGGACCGGTCGACCTACTTTGCCGAGACCACGAGGGTGCGGCCGTCGCTATCGAAATAAAGCGAAGAGGCGAGATCGACGGTGTCGAACAGTTGACGAGGTACCTCGATTATCTCAATCGAGATGGAAATCTCAGGCCAGTGACCGGAATCTTTGCCGCGCAAGAGATAAAACCGCAAGCCCGTGTTCTCGCTGAAGACCGAGGCATCAGATGCTTGGTACTGGACTATGACGAGTTGCGGGGCATTGAAAGCGACGAACTAAAACTTTTCTAGGAACCGCAGCGCCCACCTAAAGCAGACCTTCCTCTAGCTGAACACGCAAAGGCCGTTGTCGATAACCACTCGCTCTTCCGGAGCACCTTTTTGGGCAATTGTGCGATAAATGGCTTGACCTTCTTCTACCCACATTTGAACCGTTAGAGAATCTCCCGGGAAAACAGGAGAGGAAAACCTCGAATCCATGCTCTTAAAACGACTTGGGTCACTTCCACACAGTTCATGGAGTAAGGCTCGGCCAGTGAATCCATAGGTGCATAAGCCATGCAATATGGGTTTCGGGAAACCGCCTAGCTCAGTGGCGAACCAAGGGTCACTGTGCAGCGGGTTGTAATCACCAGACAATCTGTAAGTCAGTGCCTGATCAGGTCTTGTTTGATATGTGACTTCGCGATCTGGAGCGGTTTCCGGTGCGTAGACCTGAGGTGCTGTGTTGCCTTCTTGGCCCCCAAATCCACCCGAGCCTCGAACCACCAATGATCCTCGTAAGTCGAAAAGAGGCTCACCGGTCTCTTTTAAAGTGGCTTTGGCCTCAGTTTCAATAATTGCGTTTTTTCCTTCGCCTTTATCCCAAATACCGCTCACTTTTTCTTCAACCACCACAGTGCCACCAACTGGGATCGGTTGATGCAAACTGACGCCCTGAGAACCATGTAAGACTCGGCCCCAGTCAATTTCGCCTACCTTGCCCAAGGCGCCCCCTGCGCCAAAACCTATAACCACGCCCTGAGTCGGAAAGGTTTGTTGCTCAATATCTTTGGAGTTATTGGTGGTGAATTCGAGTTCAGCGCCCACCGGATCTTCTGCACCCGCTCCAATCCCGACTGCATATAGCAAAGAGTCGCGATATCCCCAAGAACGCTCAGCAGGGTCTCCTGTCGCACCAACTGCGTTCGGATCAATAGCCATTATGTTGTCCTTTTGTTCAATAGACAGATACTTCTGTCTTAACTAATCAGCCCTCCATCAAAGGGCTGGCCGTCCATTCCTGAATTAAGTTGCGCCTCAGATACGAGGCGGCGCGCTACATCCGCAATTTCTGTCGGATCATCTATAGCTTCTGACGTGGGTCCACGGTGCCAGCCATTTGCTACTCCGAGCAATCGGCCAGAGGCTTCAAAAACTCGACCCGTCACATCAGCGGACTCTGAACTTTGAAGCCACGTCACTATCGGGGCTATGAATCTGGGATGCATCGAGGCTCTATCTTCCTCGGAAGCTTGCCCCATTCCCAGATCTTCAGTCATACGAGTCAGAGCACCCGGAGCAATTGCATTGACTCTCACCCCGTACCTCTGCAGTTCACGTGCGGCTATCACTGTAAACGCAGCAATACCCATTTTTGCGGCCCCATAGTTCGTCTGACCAGGGTTCCCGTAGATTCCTGAAACAGAAGTCGTATTTACGATTGACGCGTTGACGGTCTCCCCCGCCTTAGCCTTATCGCGCCAATACGCAGCAGCCCAACGAGCCGGGGCAAAAGTTCCTTTTAGGTGGACCTGGATTACGGCATCCCACTCAGCCTCGGTCATATTCACCAACATCCGGTCACGTAAGATCCCGGCGTTGTTAACAATTCCTGTGAGGTCGCCGAATGTCTCCACCGCTTGGTTGACCATCCGCTGAGCACCTTCCCAGTCAGAGACATCATCGCCGTTGGCAACCGCTTCACCCCCCATAGTTTCAATTTCTGCGACGACCTCATCTGCTGGCCCTAGATCGGACCCTGTGCCGTCGCGAGCACCCCCTAAATCGTTAACAATGACTTTCGCTCCGTGTTCAGCGAGCATCAAACAGTGCTCCCTACCTATTCCGCGGGCGCCACCCGTAACGATTACGACGCGTCCTTCACAAAGCTTGCTCATTGTTGATCCCTTCATCGATTTCCGACAGATAGTCAATCTCAGTTATGGATATCTGGGTGATTCTCGCATTTTCTGAGGTCACCTGCTCACGCTTCTTGCCTAGCACAACTAATCGAAACAATCAGGTGGGTAGGCCCGCGCACAATAGTGGATCAGATGGCCCTACCATCCACTGGTGTGCACGGGCCAATTCGCCTTCCGCGCTGGGCTCTCATGCTCGGCCTACCCGCGATCATCGCTGTTTGCTTTTTGAGCGTGTGGACAGTTGACGCCACAATTCATCGAAACAAGGTTGTCCGAAACGTCAAAATCGCTGGAGAAACGGTCGGAGGACTAAGCGATATCGCTCTTCGCGCTCGAGTTGACGCCATCGCTGACCGCTTAGCTGACACTCAAGTGGTCGTTCAAACCGAGATAGGCAATGCGACTTGGGTTGCCAGTGATCTAGGAGTTTCGCTCGATGTAATCACTACTTACGAGTCGGTCATGAAAACCAGACGAGAGGGATTCCTCAATCGCCCAATCGACTGGCTTTCATCTCTCGCCTCAAGCACAACAGCAGACATAGCAATCGACGTTGATCTGTCAACTCTTGAAGAATCGTTGCTCTCAAGTGAACAACTTCAGCGTTCAGGAGTCGAACCCTCAATCCGTGTCAAAGACAGCCGATTAGAACTCGTTCCTGGGGTCGAAGGCCAATTGATCAACGTTGACGACGCGGCTGCAGAGATAACCAAAGTCCTCCAAGAAGGCGCCAACCCAACTATCCAAGTGGCCACAATCCAAGTTCCAACGAAATTCAGTAACCAATCGGTGAAGGAGCTCGTAACTAAAGCCAATCGGTCAATACAGAACCCTCTACGCGTTCGACTCAACGACTACGAAACGGTGATAGACCCCAGGGTTGTCGCGAGTTGGTTCGTACTAGACCTCGAAGACGTCACACCGTCTCTGAACATCGAAAAATCATCGATTCTCGTGTCCCTCGAAGAATTACTAATGCCTGGCAATACTGGTGCCGGCCAAGCCCAATTTGAGATAAGAGACGGAAACGTAGTGATTATCTCTTCAGATGGTGGCACCGCTTGCTGCCAGCTTCAGGCCGCCGACCTGATAAAAACGGCACTCGAAACAGGTAAAGCAGATCAGGTTCACGTCCTACCCAATCGACCAGCCGCACCACGGGAAGCCGTGAACCGACTCCAGGCTCTGGGAATAGTCGAGAAAGTTTCGTCTTTCACCACCCAATATTCTTGTTGTGTTGGCCGCGTCACCAACATTCAAAAGTTCGCCGAGATAGTTAACGGAACATGGATCAAACCAGGTGGAAGGTTGTCGCTCAACGAAACTGTAGGTCGTCGCACAGAAGAAAAAGGGTTCGTACCCGGAGGTTTCATCTCTAAGGGCCACCTTGTCGAAGACATAGGTGGCGGCGTCTCACAGTTTGCTACAACTATCTTCAATGCCGCTGTCCGGGCTGGGCTCGACTTTGAGTACTACCAAGCGCACTCGATCTATTTCGATCGATACCCGTACGGTCTCGAAGCAACAATCTCATACCCCCGACCTGATCTAGTAATAACCAACCCAACTCCATTTGGAATACTCATTTGGAATAGCTGGACTGACGAATCCATCACTGTCGATATCTACTCAACCTCAAACGTCGATGTAAGACTTGAAGAACCCACCGAGGAGCTCGTGGATCTGTGCACTCGAGTCAAGACTGAACGCATCCGAACTTGGCAAAATCAGAACGTAGAGTCAGATTACTTCTTCGCAACATATCGCCCAGAAGAGGGTCTTAACTGCGACGGGACTCCGTCCGACCCAGACCAAACCACCACGACTATCGCCACGGAAGAGACCGAGCCTGAGCAGGACACATCTCAGACGCCGCAGCAAAATCCAACCACCACCACTGCTTTAGCAAACCAAAACTGAAGCCTGCAGGCGACCAATAGATAGCCTCTTTCGTGTGTTGCAGTGTGACGTCCTAATCGTAGGAGCCGGGCCAGCCGGATGTGCCGCCGCGCTCACAGCACAAAAACTTGGTCTACATGTCGTTGTAATCGACAAAGCAATTTTTCCTAGAGACAAGTGCTGTGGCGATGGGCTCACTACTTTGGCCCTGCGCGAATTAGAACAACTCGGATTCGAACCAACTATTAACACTTGGGTGAAGGTCAACGATGTGTTCCTTCGCTCTCCACGAGGCAGAGAGATTCACTTGACTCTGCCAGACAGTCAAGGCCAATACGCTGCTGTGGTAAAGCGCATTGAACTAGACGCAGAGTTGCTGCGCTTAACAGCCAACAAGGGGGTAGAGGTTCACCAGGGGCTCGCATTCGATCGAATCGAGGTCAGTCCCCGTGGCACCCGAGTCTCACTAGAGGACGGGAAGGTCATCTTCGCTAGCCACGTTGTGGCAGCTGATGGCATGTGGTCGCCGGTGAGGAAGGCTTTAGGTTGCACTCCTACTGGTTATCGAGGGGATTGGCACGCTTTTAGACAATATGTGAAGGCAGATGGGGATCGAAGCAGAGATTTGTGGGTTTGGTTCGAAAAAGATTTGCTCCCCGGATACGCATGGTCCTTTCCTTTAGCCGACGACCAAGTGAACTTTGGGTTTGGGGTAGTCAGAGGAAGTCGTCTCAGCGGCAAGAAGCTCGCTTCAATATGGGCGGGACTCCTAGATAGACCCGCTATTAGGCAAACTCTCGGCAATGCAACCCCGCAAGATTCGCACACCGCGTGGCCAATTCCAGCTCAACTGCCTAGGGCTC
>CAJWBN010000035.1 GCA_913020735.1 uncultured Acidimicrobiaceae bacterium | reverse complement strand
ACCAATGTTGCAGACGATGGCGTTGTGCTTCATTGCTCCCATGTGTTCTGCGGAGATGATGTCTCGGTTTCCTGTGGTCGTTACGAAGATGTCCACATCGCCAATAACGTTTTCTAAGCGATCTACTTCGAATCCTTCCATCGCTGCTTGAAGGGCGTTTATAGGGTCTATTTCTGCCACCACAACTCGACAGCCTTGTCCTCGCAAAGACTGGGCGCATCCTTTACCTACATCGCCATATCCAGCTACGAAAGCGACCTTACCTCCCAGCATGACATCAGTAGCCCGATTGATTCCGTCAATGAGGGAGTGCCGGCAACCGTATAGATTGTCGAACTTCGACTTCGTTACAGAGTCATTGACGTTATAAGCCGGAAAACGCAACTCGGATCGTTCCACCATCTCATACAACCGGTGGACGCCAGTAGTGGTCTCTTCTGATACACCCCTGATGTTTGTGATCATGTCGGACCAAAAGTTTGGTCGGGTTTCGGCGACCGTGGCTAGAAGTTTGAGGATCTCTTCCTCATCATGTGAGGTTGCAGTTTCCACCGCTGGCACAACCCCTTCGGCTTCGAACTTAGATCCGAGGTGAACTAACAAGGTTGCGTCACCACCATCGTCGAGAAGCAAGTTTGGTCCAGTCTCACCGGGCCAATTAAGAGCCTGCTCGGTGCACCACCAATACTCCTCTAAAGTTTCGCCCTTCCACGCATAAACCGGTACTCCCTTGGGGTCATCAATGGTTCCATTCCTGCCAACGACTACTGCAGCTGCAGCGTCGTCTTGGGTTGAGAAAATGTTGCAAGACACCCAACGTACTTGTGCACCTAGATCCACGAGGGTTTCAATCAAGACGGCTGTTTGGACAGTCATGTGAAGCGAGCCCATGATTCTTGCACCTGCCAATGGCTGCGAGTCATGGCCCTGCGCCCTTAGCGTCATCAAGCCTGGCATTTCTTCTTCTGCGAGTTCTATTTGTTTTCGGCCAGACTCGGCAAGACTTAAGTCAGCGACTTTATAGTCTCCGTCGAGAGAACTGTTGGGTGCCATGCGGCGCTCCTGTCAGCTTTGCCGCCCGTCGGGGGTTTTGGGCGCAACATTTCAGATCCTACCGGTACTCGGGGCATCCCCTTGCAATGTTCATCGCCCAAGCTGTTGCTTTAATTCAGTGAGTACGTCGATTGGACCGGGGTCTTGCCCATGTAAGGCAGCTAACTCTAGTGAGGTCTGATCTCCGACCAGAATCAGGTCAAACAATTGAGCAAGCGGAGTTTGTCCTTGTGCCCGAACCTCGGTTATGTCACTACTGCCTTGAGTAACCAAGGTTTCGTTGAACTGAAATCGTTCTGAAAGTCGCGGATGCTCGTAGCTGTGTCGAAGGTGCACCGGCACAAGGTTTACGTCATTGAGACTCTCTACAGTTCCCCATCCAGCCATCTCGTTGTGACACATTTCTGGCAGCGAGTTAAAAAAAGCGGGTGACTTCGAGTTCTCATTGATCTGATTTTTGAACCGGGCTGCCGCGACTTCTCCAATCTTTCCTCCCCCGTAGATAAGTGCTGTGCCGGAATCTATTTCCACGGCAACTTGCTTAGAAATATCAGCGCCTTCTCGAATTGCGGCGCATCGCAGTCGAAGTGTCGTTACTGCGTCTTCAATTTGCTCCTCGACTCCGCTAATAAGTCCCATGTGATTGAAGGCATATAACAACGGGATCGACATGGCACCAACAGCGCAACGAGGCATGGGGATTGCGGGGTCAACTTGATGGAAGATTCCACTCCATTCTTCAACCAAGCGAGCAAGTGTGCCTCCACAGCTCACTGCGCAGAGCTGAGCCCCTCGATCGTGAGCCGTTGATGCAGCTTCAAGCGTTTCTTCTGTTTCGCCGCTAAACGAAGCGACCAGCACGAACGTCCTCGAACCCACGAAGTTCGGGCATTCATATCCTTTGCTAACCACTATGGGGAGTTTCATTTGTGGGCCGGCTATGGCTTCCACGATGTCCCCTGCTATTCCAGACCCTCCCATGCCAAGCACTACCACTTGGTCAATCTCCGAAGCACTTGGAAGTCCGGTGAGTTGCCGGGCTTCGACGGCTGAGCGTTCAATTTGGTTCGGCAGGTCAAGTGTTGCTGCCTGCATGCCAAGCGAATCGGTCGGAGTGGTCACGTCAACTCTCGGAGCTCCGGTTGCCGGTTTCATCTCCTATTAGCGCATCAAGTCTTTGTTGTTCATTTTCATCCACAAGAGTCGATTCAGATACCAACAAGACGGGAATTCCTTGTTGTACTGGATAGGTACGGCCTTGTCGCGGGTTGTAGAGGATGTCCTCATCGGGAAAATAACGAAGCGGACCCTTATCGTCAGGACAAGCCAGAATCTCAAGTAAACCTGGGTCAAGAGCCATATTTATTCTCCTTCAACCCTTCTAGGTTGACTAAGTGGCAACACTTTTCAGACATATCTCAGGGTACGGCAGCATTTAACTAAAAAGAGCCAAAATCTGTTCTACTCGATGTCCAACTTGTTCCTCATCGGGCCCTTCAACATTGAGTCGCAACAACGGCTCCGTGTTTGATGGCCTGAGATTGAACCACCAGTCTCCACAATCGACCGTCAAACCATCTAGTCGGTCTTGCTGCTGTTCTGAGAAAAAACCGGACACTTTATCTATAGCGTCGCTGGTGTTGGCAACTTGCACATTTACTTCACCAGAACTTGCATACCTCTGTAACGGAGCCACTAATGAGGACATAGGCCCCCCATTTAGAGATAACCGTTCCAGCACGATTAAAGCCGCTATCAAACCTGAATCTGCTCCGTAGTTTCGAGCGAAGTAGTAGTGCCCGCTATGTTCGCCGCCGAATATCGCTCCAGTTTCAGCCATGACTTCTTTGATGTAGCTATGGCCAACCCGAGTTCTGATCGGCTCGCCGCCAGCCTCTTCGATCACTTCGACCGTCGAGCGAGAGCAGATCAAATTGTGAAGGATCGGTCCCGGACCATTGCTTTCCAGCATGGCTGAAGCTACTAATGCTGTGGTTATAGAACCGCTGATCAAATTGGCGTTCTCGTCAACCAAGAAAACTCTGTCTGCGTCTCCGTCGAACGCGAGCCCGATATCGGCATTGGATTCGATCACCCTGTCCTGCAAGTCAACCAAATTCTCGGCCTGCAACGGATCTGCTGGGTGATTGGGAAACGTGCCATCCAACTCTTCATAAAGGATCTCGTATTCGAATGGCAGGCCTTTGAAGGCAGCTGGCACAACCAGTCCGCCCATGCCGTTCGCTGTGTCGACCACAATCCTTAACGGTCTGAGAACGTCGACATCGATAAACGAGTGGGCGTGTTCCACAAACTTGTCGAGCAGGTCGACCTTTTCGATGTGACCTGTGTTGGTTGCAACCTCAGCCGGGTCTGCGGCTAATCGGCGTATTTCGGTTAGCCCGGTATCGGTTCCTATCGCTCGGGCACGCGATTGACAAAATTTCATGCCGTTGTATGAAGCCGGGTTATGGGATGCGGTCAACATGACCGCTGGCACATCCAGGTACCCCGAAGCGAAATAGAGAAGGTCTGTAGATGCAAGACCGATATCTCGAACGTCGACACCTTGAGAAACAACCCCCTCACTGAAAGCCGCTAGTAGCGCTTCGCCGGAAGTCCTCATATCGCGACCTACGGCGACCACCTCAGCATTTGTAAAGTTGGCAAAAGCAGCACCCAAAGATTTGGCCATCGGTTCGTCTAGTTCTTCGGGGGTCAATCCCCGGACGTCATATGCCTTAAACACCGCTTCTAAACGGTCTTTATCGACAGGTGGGATCACCATTTGGCCTTCCATCGCATCTAGAAGGCTAACCAGGCCTCGACGACGAGTCGTCATATCTTCCAAGAATCGACCAGGCACGAATTCTCACAACGTCGCAGAGCATCTTGATCGCTTGGGGGATGAACTTGACAGTGCTTTGTTCTATGTGGTCCAAAGTCACTGGAATCTCCCTAATCTCCAGTCCCAATCTTTGCGCTACAAAGAGAATTTCTACGTCAAACGCGAAGCCATCTACTTTGGCCTGAGCGAAGACCTGTTCAGCCGCTTGGGATGTGAACCCCTTGAGACCGCATTGAGTGTCTAAGTGAGGGATGGGCAAGAGGATCCAAGTCAGTCTGCTGAATATGCGACTCCCCCATTTTCTCGCTAACCCACCTGAGGTCATCTCTTGGCTGGCTGAGTGTCGTCGACTGCCTACTACGAGATCTGCTCCCGCGGTGAGTCCCTCAATCAATTTAAGAATTTGAGATGGTTCGTACGCGAGGTCGACATCAGTAAACACGATGTACGAACCTGTGGCTGCGGCAACACCGGCTCGAACCGCTGCACCTTTCCCTTTATTTTCTCTGAGTTCTATGACCCGGTCCGCTCCAGCAGTTCGGGCTTGGCTCGAAGTGTCATCATCAGAGCCATCGTCGACCACGATGATTTCGATTTCTATGCTCTTCGTCGCGCGTCGGATCGTGTCGACAGTCTTAACGACGACTGGCGCTGCTCTATATGCCGGCAGGATGACGGAAACTAATTGATCCGTCACGTGACCATCTTTTGTCGTTTTGACCAAATCGCCAATGCGACTGCGGAGGCGCCGGCGAATGTGATCAACCATCCGAGGTATTCAGCCCAGGTCGCTTTGTACCGCAAAGTAACTTGGTTCTCTGTAGGGACGACAACCATCCAATTAGGCGTGGCTCGATATGGCCCTAACGCTCCCTCAACTGACCAGTTAGGGAAATACGACGCTTTAACCAACACGGGCACCGCTACTTGATCTACAGAGAAGCTAATGATGTCGCCTTCTTCAACAATGTTTGTGACTGAAACTGCCGGCAATGGACTCTTCAGAGGGTCAGCGAAGATACTTCTACCTAAGAACGAAGGTCCGGTTATGTTTATTCGGTGCCAGTCATCTGGCCCTCCGGCAGTCACTGTGACCTGTGATCGTGTTGGATCGTTGAACCACGCCATAGCGGGGTCAGTCCAGTCCCGGCCACCAAGATCCCCCCCTGCCAAAACATTGGGCTGGAAACTCAGACCTTCGACGAGTTCTGAGTCAGCGACTAGGTATATCCACCACGGTTCAGAACGAGCAATTAGTTCTAGTTGATCGGGATACTGGTTTGCCTGTTCGACAGCATCTGGGCTGAACGCCAAATAGTAACGAACACCCGATAGCTGCATGTGGCGGATTCCTGACTCTATGTCCAATCCGCGATAGTTGAGGCCTCTCATGGGACGCGATGGATTGGCCGATAGTTCAGATTGCATTAAGAAGTGAAACGGCACCGTCGCCGAGGATTCGAAATAGAGGCCTTCCATCGAGCCAATACACCCGTCTGTCCAGTACGGAAGCAACATCGGTGCCATCGGTGTGCCATATGAGCCAAGCTCATCACGGTCGTATTCCCACAGTGCCCTCCCGCACCCAACGTCTTCTCCGAGTTCGCTCATAGTCCGAACAAGACTCTCGTAGGTCGGGAACTCTGATCGAGATTCATAGCCTGCGAAATTCCAAGCAGCCCAGCCGGATACAAAATTCCGATCTTTTGCAGAGATGCTCACCGGACCCCACCGAAAGTCACCATCTTCTTCATAACTTCCTCCCGGGGCGATGCCAAGCGAAACAGACAAGAAGACGCAGGCAGCTAGTCCAGCGATGATCGGTGTTATTACCGGTATCCAAAGGTGACGAGCCTGAGGAGCTCGATCATCTGAACTTTTTAGGTCTGTCGATTGAAAAGCCTTAGACAAAAACCACACACCCACTGCAGCTAAGAAGTACAAGGCCAAATACCAAAATGGGAGTAAACGAGCATTCCAGAGACGATGCTGCGGCCAAATGGCGAAAGCTAGACCCGCAGCAATGGCTAACCCTACGAAGGTGAGCGCGGGTCGGTACCAGCTAAGCAGACCAGCAATGCTTCCCAAGAGTGCCAGCGCGATCAACCAGATAATGGTCATCTTGGCGCTATCGCCCGGCAATCGATCAGGGAAGAAAAGGTTTTCTCTTACATTGTCGAGTTTTTCCCATCCCATGTCGTTCAAATATGACCGTCGAATTAGAAAGGGAACTGTCCAAAAGGCAGAGAGAGCGCCACCCACTAGGCCAACGAACAAAAGTCGCACAGCACCTTTGAACTCAGCTAGGAGAAGAACCACTGTGACAATCGCACAAATCAGCAACGGCAAGAAGAGTCGTGAGGTGAGGCAATAAATCCCTACTGGAAGGGCCGCCACCATTAACAGGAGGGTCGTTGCGGTTTTAGAGCTAGTTCTCTGAGGAAGCCGATGAATAGAGCAGGTAACTACCTGAATCACTGTCGCTGCCACTGCGAACAACAAGGTGATCGGATGACATAAGGCCACAACGGCAAGCGCTATCGCTGCTCGTCCTTTGTGGGTTCCTTCTTCTAGCACGCGGCTTGTAAACCCTAGGTATACCAGCGAGGCAGCGAGCCCTATCGAAAACGCGAATTCACCTGCCAATGTTGACGCAATGTTGCCCCCGTAAATAGTGAAATTGAAGTCAAACACAAACAGCATCGCAGCCACGGCAAGTAACGCTGGGAGTGGTTCCCTCCACCGTGATAGGCGTCCCATCAACCATGCCGCCAGCGGCATAAGTACAACGCCCGATACTGCTACCAACTTGAAGGCGACACCGTAGGGCAGAAATAAATCAACTATGACTATGAACAGGTATGGGAGCACCATGTAGAAGTGCATCGCCGGGAAACCTGCATACCAATCAGGGCTCCAACCTCGTAGCTGGAAAGATGGGAGTAGCTCGTCTCGCAAAAAGGCTGGTCCCCAGACATGGGCACCCATATCACCGCCTGTCGGAGTGCTATCTATGAAGATCTCGGACGGCCCAAGACCCCACAGCACCATTGTCGATGCCATCACCGCCACCAATAGCGAAACCCAATCTTGGGCGTCGTATCCGAGTCGCGAAAGGACAGACCGCAGCAGAGCGGACCGGCGAGTTGGAGCTCCGTTGACAGCGGCCATTCAACTCTATGTTGTCACTCGTTAACGCCTAAGAGGAATCGGTAGTCGAATAAGCGCCCGAAAACTACTCAACTAATCTCGAAAAGCGTATTGCACATGTGATCTATCGACATTTACCTTCGGCTCACGTTCATCGTGACAAGACCATCCTTGGGGAGGTCGGAACCTGTCAGCATGCACGGCGCACAACTCCATCAGGTTCGAGTCTCGAGTCTTATTTATGGCCTTTAGCTCTACCAACCGCGTTTCATAATCAAATAACAGCAGGACTTGCGCATCATTGGCACAAAGAGGACGGCTACAGAGTCGAGGTTGCGAAGTTGTCACGTAGCTGAAGATACAGAATTAACGACAAAGGATCGGGGATCTTATAGACACCTTTATTAGTCGGATGA
Source organism: uncultured Acidimicrobiaceae bacterium (assembly GCA_913020735.1). Classification (GTDB taxonomy): domain Bacteria; phylum Actinomycetota; class Acidimicrobiia; order Acidimicrobiales; family Poriferisodalaceae; genus MedAcidi-G3. Next base: position 10,492 of record CAJWBN010000035.1, on the reverse strand, counting down.
TTGACACCGATGCACCTCTAGCATGGTCACATGGCGTCCGAAACACAGGAACCAGAATCTGAAGGTACCGAGGGTCGCCGAGAAGGCTGGCCTCGCTGGTCTATCTGGATGCTCATAGCGTTGGTTCTAGCGTCAGTTATTGTTCCCGGGCTGATCAACCGCGAAAGCGGCACAGCCATTGACTACAGCGGCCTTATAGACGAGGTAACCGACGGACGAATCGACTCCATAGTCGTAACCAACCAGACCGGAGATATCAGAGCCGAAGCGATCGATGGCACAACCTACACAAGCAAGGGCCCCATTGAACTGCCCGAAACGGACCTGCAACTTCTTCGAGATCGCAACATCGACGTCGAGTTTCGCACTGAAAAATCAAACCCATTCCTCAGTTTCCTTCCGATTCTGCTGCCCTTCGTCTTAATCATTGGCCTTTTCTGGTGGATGCAACGCCGAGCACAAGGTCAAATGAGCGGCATCATGTCGATCGGGCGCAGCAAAGCTCGCACCTACACCACAGAACGACCCGACACCGGATTCGATGACATAGCCGGCTACAAGGGAGTCAAACAAGAAATCACCGAAGTCGTAGACTTCCTCAAAGAACCTGAACGATTCGCCGCTGTCGGCGCCAGAATCCCTAAAGGCGTGCTGTTAGTTGGTCCTCCAGGAACCGGGAAAACTCTCATCGCACGAGCTGTAGCCGGAGAGGCAGGAGTTCCTTTTCTTTCGGTCACAGGGTCAGACTTTATGGAAATGTTCGTCGGGGTCGGAGCTAGTCGAGTCCGTGACCTTTTCCAAACAGCGCGCAAGTTAGGACGAGCAATCATTTTCATCGACGAAATTGATTCAATCGGCAGGAAACGCGGAGCCGGAGTGGGCGGCGGCCACGATGAACGAGAGCAGACACTCAATCAAATGCTCGCTGAAATGGACGGCTTCGAAGCCACCGAAGGCATCGTCATGATGGCAGCGACCAACCGTCCCGATATTTTAGACCCAGCACTACTTCGTCCAGGACGATTCGACCGGCAGGTAGTAGTGCCATTGCCAGAGTTCGAGGAACGAAGCGCAATTCTGGCGGTTCACATCAAGGGCAAGACAACTGCCAAAGAGATAGATCTTGATACTGTCGCCAAAGGGACGCCCGGTATGAGTGGCGCTGACTTAGCCAACCTCGTCAACGAAGCAGCCCTAAATGCGGTACGAATGAATCGCGAGTCCATAGTTCAGGATGATTTCGAAATGGCCCGTGACCGGATTCTGATGGGGCAAAGACGCGAATCAGTCGCCATGACCGACAGAGAAAAAGAAGTCACTGCATACCATGAGGGAGGCCATGCTCTCATAGCAACACTTTTCGCGAATGCCGATCCAGTTCACAAGGTAACTATTCTTCCCACCGGCCAAGCTCTGGGCGTCACTATGCAGCTACCTGAGGAGCGACACTCATATTCACAGGACTACATAGAAGACCGACTCGCAGTTCTATTCGGAGGTCGCATGGCCGAGGACACCGTCTTCGGAGTGACTTCCACGGGCGCTGCTAACGATTTAATGCAGGGAACAGAACTAGCTAGGCGAATGGTCGCTGAATGGGGCATGAGCGATCGGGTGGGCCCAATGGCATGGGGTTCTGATAACCAAGTGTTCTTAGGTGATGGCCTAGTTAGCGGACGTGACTACAGCGATGAGACAGCTCGAGTCATTGACGAAGAGGTTGAGCGAATTTTGCGCACTCAAGAAAATCGAGCTCGCCAAGCACTCGTCGAACATCGCTCTGCTTTAGACCGAATTGCTGCAGCGCTCCTAGATCAGGAAACAATTAGTGGACATGAAGTCGCTCAACTAATTCCTGAGCCGCGCGAAGTTGAAAAAGAGTCGCCTCAGATACCCAAGGCCGCTGAACCTCCACCTGTCGGTCAATCTGAATCAGACTGAACAACTTCTGCAAGTGCAGATGTGAATTCACCTAGATCGACGCGTCCTGTCCATCCAGCCAAGACGTTCCCTTCGCCATCAACAACAAGCGTTGTAGGGACCGTGTCGATAGCAAACTTTTTATGCAGCGCGGGCTCCGCTCCATATTCAATATCCGCAACGGGAATTCCAGCGCCAGCAGGACCCCGGACCAATCGCACCGCCGTCTGGCAACTGTTACAACTCGATTCAGTAAAGACGATGATGGCTGGGCCAGCATCGAGGCCGACCTCTATTGCAGGAACTCTGGTTGGAAGCGCGTTGCGTCTAACGGAAACAACCTGTGCCGCGTTACCACGCTTGAGCAGAGCAGCTACCAGCGATACAGCCGCAGCAATAGCTACGGCAATCAACAACCTACTCATCAGCTCCTCCAGCAAATCTGATACCAGAAACCGAACTCAAACCAGCGCCCTTTAGTTCTTGATGGACAGCGGACACAACGACTTCTGAGTCAGAGTTGACTTCTATGGTGCTACCAGCTGCAATCCGGAGATGCTTAGTAGCCAAGGCCGCTAATTTCACTTCATACCGTTGACGCTTTCCGTATCTGGTTACCGACGCAGACGCGCTTGAGGAGCTTGTATTTTGAATCGCGACAAGGACCTCACCCTCAACGTCAGGCAAAACCAAGAGCCAGCTTCGCGACCCGCTGGGTGCACCGCTAGCTAGAGAAAGACCACTTTCGCGATCAACTGGGAGTTGGACTTCTCCTAATTCATCGCTCCCCAAAAGGAGTTCTTGTTCTGGGCTCTCCTTGCCAGGGGAGCCCAGCGGGCCTGACGTAAGTTGCATGCCAGAGACGATGGGAATTCCATTCGAAGTCTCGACGGTGATTCCAAACGATTCAAACGAAGTAAACAAAGTGTTAGCCACAAGTTTTTCTTCTGCTTTCGGGAGAACTTGGACTTCGGTGACGTCGTACGGGCCGACAGTAGTAACTACTGAGTCGGTTTCCCCCTCGCCACTGACCACTGTGATCTCAACGTCCGCTACTAATTCTGTGGGGTTGGTCATCACAACAGATACACGCTCGCTCTCCCCTAAGACGGCCACTGGGTGGTACCACGATGTCGAGGCAGTGGCGGTGGCCAGCGTTGCTGAAAAACCGACCCGACCCGAGGAACCATCAAACGTCTGAATGTGATCAACAACGACGCTTCCTAAACGTGCCTTCACTGTCGCACTGAGAACATCGCGTCGTCGCACGTGCGCACCAATATCTACTGAAATCGTGTTGGTAGCTGGCACCACCAATCCGACTAACTCTCTTGGGGAATATGAACCCACTTCAGCCTCACTTGCGAAGCTGAGATCGATAACCGCGTCTATGGGTAAGGGGTTATATATGACTAACTGGCTTCTAGCGTCAGCTTGAGTGTCTCCCGAAGCGACATACCAAGCCTTAGCCACAACTGATGAACAAGGTGCCACATCGGAACCAAATGTCGAGTGGATACGTCGACTCGCTGCCACTCCAGATATTGGGGCTTCCACTAGAGCTGATACCAACTCATCTGCAGTGTGATCACCGATTTCTAATGAGCGACTAGACAGACCCGGTACCTCGAGGTGGAGTAGTTGACGAGCACTTGTAGGGCTAATCAGATAAACGCTTACTCTCGTCGGTTCGGCGGCTGTGTTAGTCACTATTAGCTCAGTTCGAGCGTCCACTCCCCCAACTTCGAGTTCGCGACTATGCGCCGTTGGGCAATACCAGGTGGAAGTTAAAGACTTATCACCCGAAACAGTGTTCTCAGCGTCTAGGGAAATAGTTTCCGCTGAATCATCATCGATTGGCCGAGTTCGATCATCGATCAGCAAACCGATGACGATCAACCCAGGTAACGCTAGGCGCGCTAACACCACTAAAAACCTCATGTCGGCACTTCAAGTCTTGACGTTTTCCGACGTTCGGACACCGCTAGCCGCGCAATAACGGCCCACAAAACAATCTGAACTATTGCTCGGTCAGCAATCGAGTTAGGTCGCTGGTACCACAGCGCAGCTGGTCCGTCCGAGGGACTTTCAAAACGCATCGCCCAGCCAAAGGAAAGTTCAGGAAGCAACGTTTCACCGCCCGCTAACAACTTCCAGTGAGGGTCATATGCATCTGCCACTAAGACCTCTCCAGCACCAACAAAACCATGCTGCTCTCTAGAGGACCGGCGATCAGTTAAGACCGGTATGCCCGAACTGAGGTCAGTGACAACCAATTCACCCGGTTCATCGAGACCTGCAAGTCGCACCGGGCTTCCAAACTGAGATCTGCTCGACATCCATGACTCATTAATCAAGACCTTTACAGAAGGGTCAGTGGCTAGCGGGCGAAGGTCAAGTTGCGAATCGATGGCCTGAAGTGTTCGCTGCCCAATCGGCCGATCCAGGCCGGCAGAAAACGAAGGTGTTGAGCGTTCGACTACGGCTACATAACGAATTCCGAAGGGAGCAAGCAACCTACCCATACGTGTCGTATTTCCAGATAATCCAATCTCCACAGCATCCAACAGCTGTCTGTGTCCATCATTTTTCGCGCCGAGCCACTGATGCCGGATATCGGGGTGGCCTCTCACCGAGGTCCCTACATGTAAACCCTCATTACCGACCTCCCAACCCTTCAACGGTAAAACTGCTTGATCTCCAAGCCAAAGAACTCGATAAGACGGTCCGATATCTCGATCATCCAACAATGAGAGTGAGACCGTCAAGTCGTTAGTTGGCGTCTTCCATCTTCCATCAGCACTTGCAACTAACAACGTCAAACTGCTCAGCATCAGTGATGCGGTCGCAGCAGTTATGACAACCCTCCTCACAATCACGGGAGCCAGATCACGGTCACTACTAACAACTGAGGGACCTACCGCTGCGCACCAACACAGTCCCACTCCGGCCAAAACAAGTGCCCCTTCACCAATAGACACTTCTCTGCCTAACAAATCTGTTAGCCATCCTCTGTGCGAAACCCAGGCCAACCCATATCCAACTAGCGCAAGAAAACCCGCCGTCATAGCCAGACGCATCCTGTTTCCCCGCCCGAGAAGAAGCGGAAGAGTCGCTACCAACATTGGGCACCACATCATCCAGCTATTCCCGTAGCTAGAAGGCATGAACCGCAACACATCAACCAATTCAGCAGAACTCTGTGAAGGTGAGCGAACCAGCAAATACCTCAAAACAGTGTCCGAGTCACCCAACACCGCCACCCAAGGGAGATGCATAAGCGACGCGATCCCAACAGCCAAGCACGCGACGAAGAGACCTCTGCCGATTGCGCTAATCGATGTACTTCCGATACTGGCAACTAAGACCGCTAACGAAGCCAAAGCAACCAAAACAAGAATGAGTGGCTCGAATGCTGCTACGACGCCTAGCAAAAATCCAAGGGACGCGACCTGACGCAATAGCCCTACATCCTCACGGTCGTAGCCTGCGACCCCAAATGCTTCAGCGACTCGCCGCATCGCAAACGGTAACGCCGCCACCAAAAGCAATGTTCCCCAATGTCCCTTGACGAGCGCTTCATATGAAATAGGCAACATCGCATATAAGGAAGTTCCGACTATTCGTCCCCAAACAGAATCCATTGGTTTGAGTAGCCGCCACATACCTAGCAATCCAACGGGAACGAGACCCAAGATAAGGATCTCTCTAACGAAATCCATTGCCCCTAGACTGAGCCAACTCAGTCCCCCTAATAGCCCTATCGCCGCTGGACCAATACCAGCAATGCCAACACCAACTTCTCGCCATCCGCTCCAATAACTCGAGAGCAACGAGGCGGTATCAGGGAAACTAGAGAATTGACCATAAACCGGAACTCCTTGAGTTAGGAGATGACGGCTACCAAAAATCAAAACAACGGCAATAACAACCGAACTCAGCAAGGCGGTTCGGCGCGGCCCAGCAGAAAAACTTGTACTGACTTGGCCAGCTGCCCGACTGCGAATCGACTGCAATGCGATATCGCCACCTATCTGACCGTGTAAAAAATTTCGCAGTCGCGTTGAACCCGGCGCTTGTCGCCGTCGAATATCTCGGTCGCGCGTTTTTCGTAACCGAGATATGTGTCGCCGCGATCTCACCACGTGGCGCATCTGCAACAAATTCCATCCCCAGGCAGCGAACACGTCACGACTGTGAGCAAACCTCAACGTCAGCAAGCTGTAGATAATCTCGAACAAGGAAAGGACAAGCGCGCCAAACGTGACTGGAATGAGATGCACCCACCCGTAGCATTTTGTTATGACATGGTGCCGGTGCCGCATTGCATAGCGACGCGTCGTTGCTCCTGTCCCAGCGGCCGCTTTTTGTCGACTACGAACCGTGGCTTGAGGAACAACTAGAACTCGTCCACCTGCGATCTGCGCCCTCCAACAAAGGTCTAGGTACTCTTGGCCCCCAACGATCTTCGGATCAAAGCCTCCTAGAGTTTCGAATAAGTCGCTACGCACCAGCACTGCTTCACCTGTAACAGTGAATGCCTCACGAACTCGGTCGTGCTGCTGCTGATCTAGCTCGCCTGCTTCAACAAATGCTGTTTCGACTCCGAAAGCGTCGACGATGGATCCCATCGACGCGATGCGGGAGGGGTCATCCCAATCAAGAATTTTTGGGCCCAGTATCCCTGCGTTGGATTCCACAGCTTCAGCGACTAGCAGCGACACCGAATCGGAAGCCAATGCAGTGCTGTCGTTGAGAAAAAGGTAGAAAGCAGCGCCTTCAACCAAGTTTTCAATCTGATTTGCGGTGCCTCCAAAGCTCTTCGAATCTGAGACTTCTTTAACCACAGCGTCCGGAATGAAAGACGCAACTTGGTCTCTTATAGAACTTTGGCCTCTGTGAAGAACAACGACTTGGAGGTTGTCATAGTCCTGTTCCGCTATACCTTCGAGTACTTCTTCTCGCCATGTTTCTGAGTGATCGGTAACCAGCACTACTACCACTGGTGGAACGAGCTTGGATTCGAAGGTCACGACGGTCCGAGAGTACCTCGCCCTGCACGGATGCCTCGATCACCAACGACGAAGATCATGGAACAACTTCAATAGCGACCACCGTACGTTTGGCCACACTGCTAGCAAAATCGGGTGCATCACCGAATGGAAAGCTCGTGCCATCATCCCAAACCAACCAGTAACCATCATTGGTGTTGGTTACGGCCATTCCCGCAGTTGATCGACGGTTCTTGTTACCGCCTCGAGATCCGAAGAACTCAACCGACCCAAAAGCGAATACGCCACCATCTGATGCAACAAACCAGTAACCATTTCCATCTCTGGCCGCAGTCATCGAAGTAATCGGCTTGTTCAGCACAATGTCACCCGTCGATCCAAAGAAACCAGCGTCACCAAAGCTAAAAATTCCGCCATCTGATGCAACCAACCAATATCCGTTACCGCTCCTGGTGGTCTCCATGCCGACGACTGGTTTGTTCAGTGCGATGCCACCCATTGATCCGTGATATCCAGCATTACCAAAGGAGAAGACTCCGCCGTCCGCAGTGGCAAGCCAATATCCATTTCCTGTTGGGTGAGCTGTCATAGCAACCACTGGGGCAGCAAGCGTTTGACCCCGCAGATCACCATGGTGAACTGCGTTTCCATAGGAAAACACTTCGCCTAAATCGGAAACTAGCCAATAACCCTCAGCGCCAGCTGGGGCTGCCAGATCAACAATTGGTCCTGAACGGTCAGCCTGTTTCGCGTCTCCGAAATGTTTAGCTGTGCCAACCGCCAATACTCCCCCGTTACTTTTCGCTAACCAGAAACCCGGTTCGCTGTATTCCGGGAATTGTGGGAATCGATACCAATCAGATTTAAGTCCCAAGCCTTTACGAAATGGATCTTCAGCCCAATTCGAGATATCCACGGTTGTATTAGCGGCTGTGCCCCGCAGAAGTAGTTGCCTGGTTCTCCCTCCCCATTCACCAAGACCATTTCTTAGGGTTACTTTGATTTCTTTCAGTTGACCTATTTCGGGGTATCTAGATTCCACATCGGTCCGTCGAATGGTCTTTTCCCAAAGGTGATGAGGGTTGGCAGCAACGTCATCTCCGTCATCTACGACTGCCGGGAAGGCCGACAACTCAGATTGGGGGGTTGTCCAGCCGCCACTGCTAGAACCAAACTCAGCTAGAGGCACCGAACCGTCATATGACACCCGAATCATTCCTGCTGTTTCAGTGACAGCTGCTGTTGTAGTCCAAAAGTCTGGCCCATAATCCAGAGGTTTACCCTTCACACTCGCCCCGAGATATACCTGACAGCCAACGGTGTCACATGTGTCGGTCATGTATCCCTTGGCCTGTCGTCTCTGCGAGATGGCCTCGAGGTAGGTTCGTGCTGCAATGGCTTGGGCTCGTAGAGCTTGCATCCCAGACCCTCCACCCAGGGTGCCCCACGAAGATGGAGTTTCTTGAGGAACAACTCCCCGAAGGTATTGTTCTCGCAAAACACGGTTGAAGGTGTACTGACCGTTTTGTTCTATTAGCCCTATCGATCCCCTGTAGTGCCTTCTAGATACCTCAATGGTTGGGTTTGACCGGTCGCAGGTAATGACTTGTAGAAGTTGGTTGAGGTCGTCTACTGCTTGATTACCACCCATTGGGAAGGCTTCAACATAAGTTCGGCCGCTGTTATCCATCTGGCCCGGGTGACTCAGATAAACCGCGTAGCCGGGATCTGCGCAACCCGTCGACTGGTTGATGTTGAAATTATGCGGTCCGTTGGCCGAAATGCGGGCTATTTGTCCACCGTAAAATTGGATTCCTTGCACCGTATAGGGCATTGCTGAGGTGACTAAAAGGTCCATCTCGTTGTTGCGCGTTATGTGGACTTTTATTTCTCGGTCGGACACATACGAACTGGTGGTGTTGGAGTAGTAGTGCTGCAGTATTTGCTCATATGACCAGGAGTGGTCGATCGCGTAGCCGAGAGCTCCCCATTGTTGAAGTCCGCGTCCATGCCCCCAACCTCGTCCTTCAACCAAAATATTGTCGGGAGCTATCGCCTGCGCTGGCCCGCCAGACAAGAGAATTGGGCTCAGCAGACAGGCCACAAGCAGAGCAGCTGCTCTTCGGGCTCTTTTCACCATTGACTGACTCGACTTGCGGCATCAACGACACGGCCATTCGATACTGATGAAGCGCCGCTACCTAGAAAAGGAGAGTTGAAGTTAAAAACGCCACCGTCTTCTGCAACAAGGTCATACCCCAGTCGTGTTTGTACAGCTGAGGTGATCGGCTTATTCAATGTCATCGCTCCGGTCGAACCGTGAAACTGTGCGTCACCAAACGAAAAGATCCCGCCGTCAGACGCCACCAACCAATAACCGTTACCAGATGGAGTAGCAGCCATATCAACAATCGGCGTGTTCAAGTTAACTTCTTGGAGATCTCCAAGATCTGCCGCATCGCCAAACGCCGCGACCTCGCCATCAGATCGCGCCAACCAATATCCAAGTCCAGTTGAATTAGCGGCGATTGCGACGACATCTTGTCGAGAAGAACTACTTGCTAGGTCACCAAAATGTTTAGATTCGCCAAGAGCAATGACCCGCCCGGTTGTTGTTACCTGCCAATGACTTCGGTATGGCTGCGTCAACGCGTTTTTGACGTTCAAGACTCGGTACGTATATCCGGTTCCATGGTCTTTACGGATCTCTGCTGTGCGGATGAGTTGACTCGAAATCTGGTCAGCTTGAAAATAAGGGAAATGGGCTTTAACTAACGATGCACTAGCGCTTACTAAGGGTGCTGCGAAAGAGGAGCCACTTCCCAGCCGGACGCTATTACTTGACCCAGCCCCAAGCGACAACAAATTATCGCCCGGCGCCATTAGGTCTATCCAGTTTCCTCGAGTACTAAAGGATGCAACGTTGAGCTCCGTGTTTAAAGCTCCTACGCTAAGAACTCCTTCGGCTGCGGCCGGAAATCTCAGACGTTCAGCTCCATCATTCCCTGCCGCCGCTATGACTAAAGAACCCATTGCTTGCGCTTCGGCGATCGCTTCTTGCAGTATCGGAGAAAGTTGTGTGCCTTGTTGCACGAAGGACAAGCTGATTATGTCGGCTTCATTGGCTGCAGCACATTTTATGCCAGCAGCAATATCACCAGTTGAACCGTTGCTTCCGTTCATTACTCTGACGTCAAGTAACTCAGCGTTCCAATCAAGTCCGGTAGTTCCAATCGAATTATTAGCCACGGCGCCGATCAGACCTGCGATGAAGGTGCCGTGGCTCGTGTCAAGATAATCGGCTGGTCCCAAGCCGCACCCTGGGACACGACGAACCCGACCTACAAGGTCAGGGTGTTGGCTGTCTATACCTGTGTCGACGATGGCGATGGTTATGTTGCTGGCTCCAGTCGCTAATTCCCATGCGTCTGGCGCTCCGATCGCTTCGAAGTGCCAAGGAACGTTGTAGGGGGCACAACCCAAAAAGCAGGGGTCATTAGGGTTTGAGGCGACGACGGCTCTATCTAGCTTGGGGGTGGCTGGCTCCACGGCAGACAAGG
>CAJWBN010000034.1 GCA_913020735.1 uncultured Acidimicrobiaceae bacterium | reverse complement strand
CGCCTGCTGCGCCTCCTGCTCCGTGTCCGTGGCCAACCGCGGCCTACGCCTATCAATCCGAGTGTGTGGAGCCGTTGAAAGGTGGGATCAGTGTTGATGCTGATGGGACGTTGTTCACGGTCGGGAATCTTGATGTCACCGGTGTCACCATCGATCTCGAAGACGGTGAAACAGCAACAGACATCGAACTCGTGGCGGGTGCAACCACAACCGGATACGTACTCACATCGAAACAACGCATCATCGGGTTCGGTGACACCCCGGCCACAGATCCCGACGGCACAGATTTAGTGACGTTGTGGCCCGGGGAAACCGTCACCCAACTATCAAATAACCGCAACGGCACCTATTTCGCAACATCACACGGCCGAGTGTTCGACACCAACGGCAACCCCTACGTCGATTTGTCGCGTTATGTGACCGCGAACAACATTGTGGATATCAAAACCCTCGACACCGGATCAGGGATCCTGATCGGTGCTGACGGTTCAGTGTTCAACTTCGGTGTTGATCTGTTCCAAGGATCGCTTGGAGGGCAAGGCATCACCAACATCATCGGCGGCCACATAGTCTCAGGTGGCTATTACTTGTTGTCCGCAACCGGAACCATTCACACCTTCGGTGATATCGCGATCGCACCCGATATCACCACCGCCACCACCGAAAGTTTCGACACAGACACGTTGAACGCACACATCATCGACGTCACCCCAGCAGGCGACGGACTCTGCGCGTTGGGTGCTGACGGTGGACTGTTCGACATGCTCGGCGCCCAACACAACACCGTGCTGCGAGCGCACACCAATCCCAACACCATCGCCATCGACACCACCGGCTAACACAAACATTCCAGGACGGGCGCTACCTACGGTGGCGGTTCCCCATGGTCTAACCTTGGTTTTAAGCGAAGAGCGCGGGTTAACTTTTTGTAACGGTTCCCGAGCGCTACAGGATCTACCCTCAAATACCTGGGTGGGAGAAGTAAGGCCTCTCTCTGGTTGGCGATCGACGAAACGTTTCCTGTAGAGAATGTATTTAGTGGGCAGTGGGACACTCAACCGAAGGCTGAGCCCAACCAGTAGCGAAGCGGACAACAGCAAACATGTTTAATCGGTTGACAGTTAGCCCGGGACAGGTCTGACAGAATCTGGCAATGTGCCGCACCCTCTTAATCTCACTGTGCTTAATTTTCGGTTTCGCCTGTTCGAATAGCGGATCTCTAAATGGCTCAGAAGTAAATCCATCTAAAAGTCCGAATCTAGCGAGTTCCACCCTCTTGGAAAAAGCTCCGGCAGATGGGCCCGAACCAGATATGCGAGACGCCGGTACGAAGACCTCTATCCCCATGGTTGACGAAAAGGAATACTGGGAGGCTTCAACGCTTGCGATCATGCCGTCGCACCCTCACTTGGAATGCCTAAATACGGTTTTCGACAAGTTTGTAAATGCACTGGGCGTATACGTAATTGCGACTCCAGAGGCGCCTATTGACTACGTAAAGCACACCGCAAACGTCTTGGCGCAATTCATCGACAATGACGAAGATGGTCGGCCAGACGATCCTAGAGTCCACCGATATTTAGTAGAAGGCAATTTCGTTGTGCCCGTCTGGAGTGAGAAAGATAGGGACGCATTTTTTGCCGGGGCAAGGGGAACCTACTGTGAAGACAACGTGAGCTTCCGGGCCAGTATGTACCACGATCATGATCGATGGGCGCTTGGTGGTATAGGCGCCACTGGCACGTGGGACACCAACCTTGAAGAGGTCTGGCACGTAGTCTCGGATGGTTGGTATCGGATGTATCCCGATTATTTTGGTGATGCACCAGGAACCAGCAAACTTACCGTCGCTATGGATGTGGCCAGGGGAGGCCGTTTTGACGATGTTCCCTACCAATACCCTGAGGAGGCTTGGTACTCCTACAACGATCAGTCCTGTACCTACGAATGTCAGGTTCATGAGTACTTTTACTGGGCTCTGATGGCGAACATCGACGCACTCGATCCCGCCTTAACAAACAAATGTGAAGATAGTGCCGATGAATGGCATATCTGCACCGCTGAGGAGCTCAGGGGAACAGATCCCCTAGTTTTTGATCTCTTGAATAACCAAGGATTTGCACTGCCTGCAGCGGTGCCTGATGGCAGTTACCGAGCCCCTGGGAATTGAGCGAATCGAAATCGCGAAAAGATTCATTTCGCGCGGACTGACATCGGGCCTGCATCACACATCCTGTCGGAGTATGCGGGCGCAAGCGGGGCGAGTCTCTTCGAAGGTGGCCTGAATCGGAATTTCCCTGCTTAGAAGCGGCCAAATCTCGGTTTCTAACACTCAGACAATGGCCGCCCTTAGGGGCGTTCCGTTGTCGTTTTAGGCCACGTCTTCGTCGAGTTCCTCAGCCATTGAGATTGTCGTCATTTGCATTGCGTGAGCGAGCGTCGCCAATCCGATGTTCTTGCATTACTCTGATGTCAAACGAACCAAAGCCTGTAAATCAGCAACTCGTATGTTTGAGTGTGGGCGATACAGGATCTACCCCCAAAGGTATAAAGCCAAAGCGTTTATACCTTTGAGTGTGGGCGATACTGGATTCGAACCAGTGACCTCTGCCGTGTGAAGGCAGCGCTCTAACCAACTGAGCCAATCGCCCGGAAGCGGTCACGATAGCTGCTGGTTTATGGCGCCAGCATTGCTGAGAGAAGAAAAAGATGGGCCTTCACTACACAATTCGCTAGAAACAGGCCCGAAAACTACAAAAGCCGCCCGCTGGGGCGACGTGGAAATAAAAGTTAGCACACCTAAATTTTCATTTCAAGTCATTTACATATGTTTGTTAATGAATCTCAATGAATTTCAATCACAGTTTTTTGCCTGTGGATAAGCGTCCTTTAGTCAAATAACGCTAGATTCTTGCCCCATGACTAGCCCCTCTTATGATTGGATCGCCCATCACGCAGCAGTACGTGGCGACAAACTCGCAGTTCACGACCTCGATAGTGGACGAACGTTCACTTACAGCGAGATGAACGAACGGACCAGCCGCCTGGCATCTGCTTTACGCGAAGCCTTCTCCATAAACCGTGGTGATCGAGTTGCAGTCCTAGCTGAAAATGACAGCAACTTTTTCGAGGTCCAATTCGCCTGCTGGAAACTCGGAGCTGTTTTCGTTCCATTGAATTGGCGCCTATCAATCCCCGAACTCGAATACATCGTTGGCGACGCTGACCCTGATGTCATCATCCACGACGACGCGTTCGCCGACAACGCCACGAAACTGGCCGAACTTTGCGAAATCGGACACCGCATTAGTTGGGGTTCAGACACTCAGGAAGCAGCTACTTACGAAGAGGTGTTGACCAGCCATGAACCCCTCGTTGGGAGTGAAAGCTGCACCCACGACGACATATTGACGATCATGTACACCTCCGGCACAACTGGTCGCCCCAAAGGAGCGATCATCACTCAAGGAATGACCTTCTGGAATGCCGTGAACTGCGTCGAGTATTACGGCTGCGCAGAGTCAATGATCAATTTGGCGTTCCTGCCCTTATTCCATACCGGCGGACTAAACGTTTTCGCCAACCCCACATTCCATTTCGGTGGAACAAACCTGGTGATGAAGACCTTCGAACCAGCAGAAGCGTTGCGACTACTCAGTGACCCCGAAGTGGCCGTATCGCACACCATTGGAGTACCCGCCAACTGGCTGTTCATGAGTCAACTACCTGAATTCGAAAACTCGTCATTCCCGACAATGATCGCTCCCGCTGTCGGCGGCTCCCCTACTCCAGTACCGCTTATAGAAGCATGGGCCGAGAAGGGAATGCCTCTGCAGCAGGCATACGGGATGACAGAGACAAGCCCTCTCGTTCTAGCTTTACCCGCTGACAAGTGCACCTCAAAGATCGGGTCTGCAGGAGTTCCTGGGATGCATACACAAGTGCGCATCGTGACCGAAGACGGCCGCGAAGCCGATGTGGGCGAAACCGGTGAACTTTGGTGCAAAGGACCAAATATCACCCCTGGTTATTGGAATTGGCCAGAAGCCACCGAAGAGTCTTTCGAAGATGGGTGGCTCAAAACCGGCGATGCCGCACGCCAAGACGAGGACGGTTTCTATTACATCGTCGATCGCTGGAAAGACATGTACATATCGGGCGGCGAGAACGTATATCCCGCCGAGGTTGAAAGTGTCATCTACCAACTCCCCCAGATAGGTGAAGTGTCGGTTATAGGCATTCCCGATGAAAAATGGGTTGAAGTGGGTCGCGCAATAGTGGTTCTCAAAGACGGCGAAGATGCATCGGAGAAAGACATCATCAATCATTGCCGACAAAACTTGGCTCGTTACAAAGTCCCACAGTCAGTAATCTTCATCGACGAAATCCCCCACAACGCAACAGGCAAGGTCCTCAAACGAGAACTGCGTGACCTTCACGGGCAACCATAAAACGATTTATGCCTAATCCGGGGGGACCACTAGCAGGTGTACGCGTACTCGATGCTGCGGGGATGATCGCTGCCCCAAGTGCATGCGCAATGATGGCTGACTTAGGGGCTGACGTCATAAAACTTGAACCCCCACAAGGAGACCTGCTGAGGGGGTTAGTCACTGTAGAAGACGGCCCCGACCCTTGGTGGGAGTTAGACAATCGAGGGAAACGGGGCGTCGTCGTTGATCTGGCAACAGAAAAGGGAATTCAGGTAGCGCACAAAATTGCGTCATCATGCGACGTTTTCGTCACCAATCTCACAACCGAACGCCAGTCCAAGTTCAAGCTACGCGCATCAGATTTAAGGGACGATCACCCAGAACTGATCCATGTGACTCTCACGGGTTACGGCAATAGTGGCCCAGACAAGGACCGTCTCGGCTTCGACTACACCGCTTTTTTTAGTCGCGGCGGTGTGATCAACACAATGGGCGAACCAGGCCAAACACCACCGGCGGGTCGTCCCGGGCAAGGAGATCACACAACTTCCTTGGCAATTCTTTCATCGATATTGCTAGCCCTTAGAGAACGTGATCTGACCGGCGAGGGGCAAAATATTTCGGTCGCACTCATGCATACCGCCATATGGACCATGAGTTCAGACCTGTCAGTAGGGCTTACCACTGGGGATGTCCCTGGTCCGATTATGAGGATTGAAACACCATCACCTTTAGTTGGGAGGTTTCGTTGCGCTGATGATCGGTGGATCATGTTGACGATGCCCGCGGATCGCTATTGGGAATCGTTTTGTGCAGCTGTGGGGCAACTCGATTGGTTAGAGGACCCAAGATTTGCTGACCCCGACAGCCGCGCTGATCATGGTCCTGAGTTGATGATTCTGTGTGATGAGATCTTTGCTTCCCACGGGTCCGATATTTGGGCTGAACGGCTAGATGCAGCCGGAATGGTGTGGGGTCTTATACAAAACCTTGAGGAAGTCATCAATGACCCTCAGGCGGAAGCGTTGCAGGCATTCGAACAAGTCCCCGGCGCAAGTCGCCCCTTTCGGACTGTTTCTCCACCGTTTGCTCTGGAAGGTTCGGAGGTGTCGGTGAAGGGCCCAGCCCCATCACAAGGTCAACATACGGCTGAAATTCTTTCCGAAGCTGGCCTGGAAGCACAAGACATACAAGAACTGTTCGACGAGAAGATCGTTTTCTAAACCCGCTAGTCGCCGATCAACTCGACGCAATAATATTTATTCGCTTCCTGAGGGTCTTGAATGCGGTAGGAATTCGGGTGCCGTGCAAACTGCGGGCAATAAGATTTCTCTATGGGTCCTGGTGGTTCGGCCACGATGCGCAATGCACCGTCTTGGTCGCAGTCGAATGGTCTGGTGATCTCACCGTTTTTCGACTGAGCGAGGCATCCGTGTGTCGGCATTTGCCTTGGAGCGCTACCGGTTGCGAACGCGGAGAAAACAAATATTGTGATTCCCGTCGCCGCTATAAGTAGCCAAGGAATCGATCGCAAGATCAAGGCGACTATCGGACTTCGTACTTCGAATTCCCGGTGTTCAAGGTCGTCAAGGTCGAGCTCGTCCTCAGGCCACTGTTCTTCCCACCTTTCTTGCTCAATGTCCGCAATTTTGTTTTTCTGGTTGCGTTCCTTGTCATAGACCTTTCTGAGTTCTTCCGAACCAAGGACTCTCCAAGCTTCGTTGATCTCGTGCATCCGAATTTCTGCCCGCCGGACTTCGTCTTCTGATGCTCCGACCATGGCATCTGGGTGGTGGGTTCGGGCGCCAGCAACCCACGCTTGCCGAATGGTTTCGTATTCGGAACGTGGGTCTACCCCAAGCGTTTCATAATGGTCAATCGGCACGATCAAAGACTCTCCACAAGGGAACCTACCGCTATGGGACTACCGTAATGTCGTGGAAGAGTTGCAATGTCCGGCTTGCGGTGAAACTGAGGATCTGCTCGGTCGACAAAAAGGCGACATGATCGAAGTCAGTTGCCAAAGTTGCGACCAGCAATGGGAACGCGATCCCAACGCAATTCCGACATGTGACCGCTGCAACGGTGACGATATGGAAGGAGCGGTCAAAGCTATCGTCGAAAAATCTCGGGGTAGCCAACTGTCCATTGTTGCTACTCAAGTCGTCTATCTATGCAAGGTGTGTGATGAGACGATTCTCGCGTCCTATCTAATCGGCAGAAGCCCTTTGATGCCGGATCAGCTACCCACCGATTAGCCGCTGACGCCGAAGCTCAACTAGTTCCGTCACTCAGCCACTCTTGTTCAGCTAACACTCTTTCGAGGGTGAGATGATCTTTTTCGTTTTGGATCCTTTGCAGGTAGAACTCGTTTTCGAATAACGCTAGTAACGCTCCATCGCTTCGCGAAAGAACTGTTGCTCCGGGGAGTCTTCTTAATTCCTCAGCTGATTCGGTATCAGTGCGTCGCGCTACCGAAAACGGCGCATTGGTTAGTTCGACCGGGGCACCGAATTCATTTTCTAGTCTGTGTACAGCTACCTCAAATTGCATCAGCCCTACTGCGGCTAATACCGGTTCTACGTCACCCATTTCCTCGTCGCGCAGAACTTGTATGACGCCCTCTTCGTCTAACTGGACTAGACCGCGACGAAACTGTTTAAAACGACTCGTGTCAGTTACACGGATCCTTCGAAAAATTTCTGGTGCGAACGACGGAATCTGTGGAAACTCGACCTCTGCGTCGGCATACAAGGTGTCACCTACACGCACATCGCTGGCATTGACCAGAGCGACCACATCCCCCGGCCATGCTTCTTCCACGGTTGAACGGTCAGAACCAAACATGGTGTGGGCGTATTTGGTGGCAAATGGGCGGTCTGTTCTGCTTTGGGTGACGCTCATCCCCCGCTCGAAGTGCCCTGAGCACACCCGAACGTAAGCTATTCGGTCACGATGAGCTCTATCTGTATTCGCTTGCACTTTGAATGCGAACGCTGAAAATGGGGCGTCAATCTGTCTCGGGGCATTATTTTTGTCGTATCTAGGCGCTGGTGAAGGTGCGAGGTCGACAACTGCGTCCAGCAAAAGTCGTACTCCAAAATTGGTCAACGCTGATCCAAAAAACACCGGAGTTACTTCCCCGGCAAGGAATCCTTTGAGGTCTACTTCGGTTCCAAGTGCCTCCAGTAGCTCTAGTTCCTCGCTGGCTTCTTCCCATCCGTTAATCGCAGGGTCAACTTCAGCGATGGGTGAAACTTGTTCTTCTGATTCAGTTGCCCCGTGTGCTGTGCGGTCGTATTTCACGAACGTGTTCGAGCTGCGATCAACGATTCCTTTGAGGTCTCCGGGCACGCCAACCGGCCAAGACATGGGGGTTGGCAACAATTGCAACATATTTTCAATTTCATCTACGAGTTCGAGAGGGGGCCGGCCAGGCCGGTCGCATTTGTTGACAAAGGTGAGGATCGGAACTTCGCGTTGCCGACAAACTTCGAACAGTTTCAGAGTCTGGGACTCAATGCCTTTAGATCCGTCAAGAACCATTACCGCAGCATCGGTAGCTGCAAGGACCCGGTAGGTATCTTCGCTGAAGTCGCGGTGCCCTGGTGTGTCTAAGAGGTTCAACACTCGGTCTCGATAATCGAATTGCAACGCTGTGGAGGTAATCGATATGCCTCGTTGTTGTTCCAGTTCCATCCAGTCAGATGTCGCCGACTTGCGTCCCGATCGAGCCTTCACTGAACCTGCTTCTGCAATTTGGCCTGAGTACAGCAAGAATTTTTCTGTGAGAGTGGTTTTCCCCGCGTCAGGGTGACTGATTATGGCGAACGTTCTTCGCCTATCTGCTTCTGCGACTATCTGTTCCTTTGACGACACAAGCTTGAGGGTAGAAGCACCTCAGCCCGCTACCACCATCATTGAATGCGATATGTGCTAGAAGCAGTTGAGAAAACATACTTTCAGAGAGCCTTTCAAGAGCGGGAGTGACAAATGAAGCTGGCAACAGGAGCCGGGTATTGGGCTGCAGGCCCGCCGTCAGATGCTCAAGAAACGATCCTAGAAGCAGAGGCTCTTGGCTTTCATAGCTTCTGGACCGCGGAAGCCTATGGGAGTGATGCTCTTACTCCTTTGGCTTGGTGGGGTAGCCGAACCGAAAATATTCAACTGGGAACCGGCATCGTTCAAATGTCCGCCCGAACGCCGGCTGCTACAGCAATGGCAGCAATCACTATGGATCATCTCACCAATGGTCGTTTCATACTCGGCCTCGGAGTGAGCGGCCCACAAGTCGTCGAAGGTTGGTACGGCCAGCCCTATCCGAAGCCGTTAGCTCGAACTCGCGAATACGTGCACATCATTCGCGAAATCTGCGAGCGAGAAAAACCGGTCTCCTATGTAGGCGATCATTACCAAATGCCGTTCCCGGGTGGTTTGGAGTTAGGAAAACCACTGAAGTCGACAGTGCATCCCCTACGGCAACACATTCCAATCTATTTAGGCGCCGAAGGACCCAAAAACGTCGCCCTGTCAGCGGAACTCTGCGACGGTTGGCTTCCCCTGTTCTTTGCACCAAAAGACAACCAGTTCTACGCCGATGCATTAAATGAAGGCTTCAGCAAGGCCGGTAAAACACGAATCGGTCCCGATGGAAGAATCCCTGAAGAGAACGACTTCGAGGTTGTCTGTCCCGTTTCAATTGTTCCTGATGCTGATGTTGAACGAGCTGCTGACAAGGTGCGCCCAATGCTGGCTCTCTACATGGGTGGCATGGGTGCTAAAGGAGCCAACTTTCACTACGACGTGTTTTGTCGCATGGGTTATCAAGATGTAGCAGACCACGTACAAGACTGTTACTTAAACGGCCGCAAAGATGAAGCAGCTGCCTCTATCCCGTTATCACTCGTCGAAGAGATCGCTTTGGTTGGACCGATTGACAAGATCGCAGACGACCTGCAGCGTTGGAAGGATACGGTGGTGACCACTCTCCAAGTAAGCGGCCCTATCCCGCTGCTCCGCACTATCGCTGAGGTGGTAAACCAATGAATTCAGTTGATCCCCGTACTCCGGTCTTAGTTGGCACAGGCCAACTGAAACAACGACCAGATAACCCATTAGAAGCCATGGAACCCTTGGCAATGATGCGGGTAGCTCTTGAAGCCGCAGCTGACGACGCCGGCGCTCGATCCTTGCTAGACAAAGCCACTGATACTTGGGTGGTTAAAGGGGCATGGCCATATCCCGACCCAGCAGCCCTTCTAAGCGAAGCATTCGGTAACAACAGTCGAACCGGTATCTCCACTGACGGTGGGAACACCCCGCAATCACTCGTGAATAAGGCTTCGATGCGGATTCAAAGTGGCGAAGCTGACATCGTTCTCATCGCCGGCGCTGAGGGGATCTGGAGTCGAAGACGAGCAAAACGCGCCGGCGAACGGATCCCCTACACAGATCAAGCTGGCGTTGAACCCGATGAAATTTTGGGCAAAGACGTAACAATGAGTCATCCCGTGGAACTCGAGCGCGGCTTCGCGATGCCCATCAACTTTTACCCAATCTTCGAATCCGCTTTTCGGGCGTCCCGAGGCGAGACCATCGACGAGCATCGAGATCGCGTCAGCAAACTTTGGGAAACCTTTAATCGCGTAGCTTGCGCCAATCCTTATTCATGGGTTCAAAACCCCATGACCGCTGAAGAGATCAGAAACCCCGGACCTTCCAACCGCCTAGTTGGGTTTCCATACACCAAGGCAATGAACTCCAATTGGGACCTCGACCAAGCAGCGGCGCTCATTGTGTGCTCAGCTGAGGCGGCCGAAACTGCGGGAGTGCCTCGCGACCGTTGGCTTTTCCCTCATTCGGGAACAGATGGCGCAGACACGAACTTCGTTTCCAATCGAGCCGACCTCCATTCTTCACCAGCTATCAGAGTGGCAGGAAGAAAGGCCATGGCCCTGGCAGGCGTGACACCCGACGACATCGACCATGTCGATCTATACAGCTGCTTCCCATCAGCCGTACAAATAGCTGCGACCGAGATGGAGCTAGGGATAGACCGGCAACTCACCCAAACAGGTGGTCTGACATTTGCCGGTGGCCCTCTAAACAATTACGTCACACATTCGATAGCGACTATGGCCAACGTATTGAGAGAAGATGCTGGCACTATCGGTCTGTGCTCAGCCAACGGTGGTTACATAACCAAACACGCATTCGGCTTGTACAGCACCAACCCTCCCAGCAACGGTTTCCAGCATGAGGACTGCCAAGTCGAAATAGATGCTTTCCCAAGCGTCGAGTTGGATGCCGAACACGTTGGTAGCGGCACAATCGAGGCCTACACAGTCATGCACGGAGCTGACGGCCCCGAGCGCGGTTTGGCATCAGTGCGTACCCCTAACGGAAGACAGTGGGCGGGCACCAGCGACCTTCCACTCATGGAGTCAATGATGACCGAAGAACATGTCGGACGTTCAGTGCAAGTACTTCCCGACTTCTCTTTCGAACTGACTTAAACCTGCCTCTAAAGTGACCCGGCGTTGGGTCCACCACTACAACCGCGAACCTTCCTAGCCTCAGGCTGGTGAGAGCCGCATTGATCGAGATGGGAAGCACCACTTTTCGGCTCACCATCAACACAGGTGACGAAGTTGATAGAAGAACTCATCACCTCCATCTTGGGGCCTCCGTCAGTTCAAACGGTTCGTTCACCCAAAACGATATTTCAGCAGCGACGCGGCTAACCCAAGAATTCATGACGGCCGCCAAGACCCAAAACTGTCAAAGAATTGTTGCAGTGGCCACTGAGTCTTTTCGTCTCGCAGCCAACGGTGCGGCAGTCGCTTCTCACATAGAAAGGGAAGCTGGTTGCCAAATCAAAATCTTGCTTCCCGAAGAAGAAAATGCCCTTATCTGGCAGGCTGCGGCAGATCACTTCCCAAACGTTGATGATCTAACCACCATCTCCCTCAGCGGCGGAAGCTTAGGAATCGCTAACGGCAGGCTTGGAACTAGCGGCCCGAAACATAATTTCAGTTACCCCTTAGGAACTAGCGTTCTCGCGCCGCGGGCTTCAACCGGCGGCTACATAGAAACTTCAACCATAGTTCGACTTGAACACCACATTACGCAAAGCCTCAAACCCGCAACAGCAGCTATCAACCAGACTGAGAACTCTTCTTT
This sequence comes from uncultured Acidimicrobiaceae bacterium, assembly GCA_913020735.1. Classification (GTDB taxonomy): domain Bacteria; phylum Actinomycetota; class Acidimicrobiia; order Acidimicrobiales; family Poriferisodalaceae; genus MedAcidi-G3. Next base: position 7,218 of record CAJWBN010000034.1, on the reverse strand, counting down.
CGTGATTGTCGGCGGAATGCCCCTGGCGTTGGCCAAACTCATACACACAATCCGCAGGTCAGAGGTGCCCGAAAGCCTGAACGGCCTGCAGATTGATTGTTCCGACCTGGGTCATCTGATCAAAACCTTCTCAGAGTTATCCAGACCCGGTCGATTAGCCCTACCGGGCATGAACTCTAAGCGATCTGAGTTAATGCCTTTGGGGGCAACAATTTTGCGACAGTCGATGAGATCTCTAGGAGTGCACAGCGCTGTTGTCTCAACCTCTGGGATGAAAGACGCTTTATTAGCAAGGCTGACAGCCGAACCTAAAGCTGCGTAACGTTGATCTGTTCTCACAAAGTCGCCAAGAAACCTTTATGTACCAAAAAAGAATTCCGGTGCTATCGTTAGCTCCGTGAACGGATCGCTACGCGGACTACTTCTTCTTACATAGGCGAGGGCTACACATAGAGGCCCTCGCCATAACCTCCTGTGCCGCAAGGCCGGGGGGTTCTTCTGCTTTTCGGGGCGGTTGGCGGCGAGAAGGACAGACCGGTACGAGACAACACACCTAGGAAGGAACAACTCATGGCAGATGTGAAGGGCATAAGCAAGCAGCAGCCCAGTTCGATGCCTTTTGGCAAGTACATCCACTACCCATACGCGCCAGAGCTATCGGATCGTACATGGCCAAGCAAAGTGACGAGCGAAGCCCCTTTGTGGTGCTCAGTTGATCTACGAGACGGCAATCAGGCACTGATAGACCCCATGGACGTGCCACGCAAAAAACAAATGTTCGAAGCCTTGGTAGAGATGGGTTTCAAAGAAATTGAAGTCGGATTTCCATCTGCTTCCGCTCCAGATTTCGATTTCTGCAGGATGTTGATCGAAGACGGCTTAGTTCCCGACGACGTATGGATCCAAGTGCTTACTCAAAGCCGACCAGAGCTCATCGAACGAACATACGAAGCCATTGCAGGCGCCGAAAATGCAATCGTTCACTTATACAACCCCACTTCCACCCTTCAACGACGAGTTGTTTATGGCCTTGATCTAGATGGAATTGTCGATATTGCCCTCACCGGAACCCGGCAATGCAGAGAACTTCGCGAGAAGGCAAGCGGTTCAAATATTCGTTTTGAATACTCACCCGAATCTTTCACCGGCACCGAAATAGATTTCGCCGTTGATATATGTGAGCAAGTGTCAGCCGAATGGGGTGCCACTGCACAAGATCCAATCATTTTGAATTTGCCAGCAACAGTGGAAATGTCGACTGCAAATCTTTATGGAGACCTGATCGAGTTCTTCCATCGCAATGTGGCGAACCGTGAGGCCATAGTTCTATCGCTTCACCCGCACAATGACAGAGGGTGCGGAGTAGCAGCGGCAGAATTCGGAGTCATGGCGGGAGCTGATCGCGTCGAAGGAACTTTGTTCGGCAATGGTGAAAGAACCGGCAACGTCGACATCGTTACCTTGGCCATGAATTTATTTAGCCAAGGCGTAGACCCTGAACTCGATATCAGCCACATCGACCACATCCGCCGGATCACCGAGTATTGCAACCAATTACCGGTTCACCCACGTCATCCTTACGGTGGAGATTTGGTATACACCGCTTTTTCTGGCAGTCACCAAGACGCCATCAAAAAAGGATTTGAGGCGCTCTCAGACGATTACGAAGTATGGGAAGTTCCCTATTTACCTATAGATCCCGCTCATGTCGGACGCACCTACCAAGACGTCATTCGCGTCAATAGCCAGTCAGGCAAAGGCGGAGTCGCTTATGTGATGAAGAACAACTTTGGATTGGACTTACCTCGACGACTCCAGATCGAATTCAGTCAGGTCATTCAGTCGATCACAGATGAAGGAGGCGAGATTGTTCCCGAGACCATCAAGAAAACCTTCGACGAAACTTACCTTCACACAACTCAGCCATTCGCGTACCTAGGCCACAAGAGCAACTTTGACTCTGAATCTTCAGACCTGTCGACGGTAACCGCAACACTGAATGTCTCAGGAGAAGAAAAAACGATCACTGGTGAAGGCAACGGACCCCTTTCAGCATTTAAGAGTGCTCTTGCAGAGGGGTGTGGCTTGGACCTCACCCTCGTTGACTACCAGGAGCATGCAGTAGGAACTGGAGCTGATGCGGCCGCAGCTGCCTACGTCGAAATCGAAGCAGCCGATCGGAGTGTTCATTGGGGCGTCGGCCTGCATCCCAACATCGTTACGGCGAGTTTTCATGCACTTCTTTCAGCAATTAATCGGTCCGCAAACAACTAAGCGCGCCCACTAGTAGCTGAACTTCGATCAGAATAATTACGTGGCGCTTTCTAGCTTTGCCGACGGATCGTTATTCGGTACCCGTTTTGGGGCCGCTTCTCCGCGTGTAGTGGCATTACACGGGTGGGGCCGCTCTCATCAAGATTTCGTTTCCAGCTTGGAGGGTCTTGACGCAGTTAGCATCGATCTACCTGGTTTCGGAGTATCACCACCGCCTTCCGAGGTGGGCGGAGCTGCGATGTACGCGGACATTGTGAGTCCGATTCTCGATATGTGCGATACACCAGTGGTTTTGGTGGGGCATAGCTTTGGCGGGCGGGTCGCCGTTCATTTAGCGGAACAACGACCGGCTGCTGTCGGAGGACTAGTGCTGACTGGAGTGCCCCTTCTTCACCGAGCACATCGCCGCGGTCGACCCGCATTGCGTTTTCGTTTTGGCCGTCTGATGCATAAATGGGGTCTCGTCAACGATCAATTTCTCGAGGGGTTGCGAGATAAATATGGGAGCGCAGACTACCGAGCAGCATCAGGTCTCATGCGCGATATTTTGGTGACCGTAGTCAATGAGTCTTATGAACAGCAGCTGCGTTCTATATCAGCGCCAGTTGACCTTGTGTGGGGCGACGGCGATGACGCCGCTCCCCCCGAGATCGCCGCTCGAGCTGAAGCCTTACTGGCAGATGCCAGGTTGACCCTCCTCGGGGGAATTGACCACTTCGTGCCGACCACGGCTCCAAGCGCGTTACGCGAAGCAATCGACCGACGTCTGGGTGCTCTCCCATGACCAGAACAGATCTGTGTTTGACAGCCTGTCTGATCAGCTCATTGCTGTCGGCCATACGATGGCTTCGCGTCGCTCAACGCGAACATTATCTTGCTCTCTCCGCGTCACGATTTGCTCTTAGGTGGTGGCGGTTGGGAATCATCAACCCGTTGATGATTCTGATAGCGGCAACCGCTGCTTTTGTCAGCATCTGGTTTCCTGGTTTCTGCCTCATCACGGCAACAGCGGTGAGCGTTGGACCAGTCGGGCTCAGACTTAAAGGTCGAACAAGTTCTCTCGCCTGGACTCGGCGACTTCGCACGGTAGCGGGCCTCGCGACACTCCTAATCTGTGTCCTGTTTTTGGCGGTCCGACAGCTGGAAATCAGTGCAGCGGCTTATGGCGCCATTGCAATATTTATTCCATTTGTAATTGACGCTGCTTTGGCGCTCTTAAAACCAATTGAACAAAAATTTGCTAGACGATACGTCCTACAGGCTGCAGACACCCTGGAGCGAATTAACCCTATTCGGGTCGCTATCACTGGTTCTTATGGAAAGACGACGATCAAGGGCTACGTCCGTCACCTTTTATCTGAAAGTCAAAGCGTTGTGGCCAGCCCGGCAAGCTTCAACAACAGCGCTGGGCTTTCCAGAGCAGTCAATGAGCACCTCCATAGCGGAACAGATATTTTTGTCGCTGAAATGGGGACCTACGGCCCAGGCGAAATAGCTGATTTGGTCAGCTGGGTAAGACCATCGATCTCTGTCTTATCGGCGATCGGCCCAGTACATCTGGAACGTTTTGGAGATCTCGACACGATCGTCTCCTCAAAAAGTGAGATCTTTGCAACGAGTAAAACTGCAATCATCAACATCGACGCCTACGGACTGGCCGCCGAAGCTGCCCGTCTTCAGGCTTCCGGAATCAACGTCTTGAAATGCTCGGCAAAAGATCCGACAGCAGACGTCTTTGTGAACTCCGAAGAGGGTTTGACAGTCACGGTGTCGAACCGTCAGATAGTTGCGGGTTTGAAAAGCGATAGCGCACCAACAAATGTTGCTTGCGCCGTTGCCGTTGCCGTTGCACTAGATGTGCCAGATACAACTATCGCCCACCGTCTCGCCACCCTTCCAGGTGCTGACCATCGCCGCCAAGTGGTCGCTAGCGAGTCCGGCGTAACAATTATCGATGACACCTACAACAGCAACCCCGCAGGTGCAGCTGCCGCTTTAGAAACCCTGATCGGGCTTGACGCTAACCGCAAGGTCGTCGTAACTCCCGGAATGGTCGAACTAGGAAATCGACAGAATCCTGAAAATAGGCGATTCGGAGTTGATGCCAGCCTCATCGCCGACGATCTCCTAATCGTCGGCCGCACAAACAGGAGCGCTCTAATAAACGGTTCAAGAGATGGAACCGCTCGAGTTCATCTGTTACCGAACCGCGAAGAGGCCATCAGATGGGTCCGCGGAAACCTCAAACCGGGCGACGCTGTCCTATACGAGAACGATTTACCAGACCACTACGCATAACCAGAACCCTCAACAAGAATTTGCTGGTGACACCCACCCGGACCGTATCTGCGGTTTCATAGGGGATAATGAACCGTCCAGCAGTTTGCTTTGGCAGCCCTTCTCCCGAACACGACATCTCAATACTGACCGGCTTGCAGGCTGTACGAGCCTTATCTGATGCCGGCAACGACGTAGTAGCTCTTTACTGGTCCAAAACCGGAAATTGGTTCCAAGTTCCTGCCGATATCGAGCCAAACGAATTCGCTGATGGGTTACCAAGATCAGCGCAGCCAGTATCAATCCAAATCGGTGATAATGGTGGCTTCTACAAGGCTGGAAAACGTGGAAAGCAAAACCCGCTCGACATCTCGGCTGTAGTGGTCTGTTGCCATGGCGGGCCAGGCGAAGACGGCAGCCTCCAAGCAATGTTCGATTTAGCTGGCATCAACTACACCGGCCCAAGCCAACAAGGCGCAGCTATAGGCATGGACAAGCTGGCGTTTTCGGGGACTATGGAGACGGCGGGAATAGCAAGCTTGCCCTTGCATCTAGTCACCGACGATCTAACCCTTAACGAGCCCGGGCCGTTCATAGTTAAACCCAGGTTCGGGGGCTCTTCTATAGGCATCGAAGTGGTTGATGATCTCGCTACTGCCAAAGCTCTAGTAAAGACTCAACCCCTTCTTCGATTGGGTGCAGTGATGCAGAGATATCTGAGCGACGCCGTCGACCTCAACATCTCAGTTCGAACCTACCCAACCACAACTCTGAGCGCAGTAGAACGGCCGCTTCGTCCCGAAGATGGTGGCATTTACAGCTACGCCGACAAATACCTCACCGGCAGCGAGGGGATGGCTAGCGCACCAAGAGAACTTCCAGCTGACTTACCTTCCGAAGTTGAGGGAAAACTCAGAACCATCGCTGACCAAGTAGTCCAATTAGCCATGGTGCGTTCGGTTGCCCGCATTGACTTCCTTTGGAACGATGACGGTCTCTGGGTTAACGAAATAAACACAATTCCCGGTTCTTTGAGCTGGTACTTCTGGTCTCACGAAGGTGTTTCCTTCGATCGGTTACTAACCGAACTGATCAGAGAAGCGGTAGAGAGCCCTGCGGCAAGATTCCAAACTGATGGAGCCGACGGGACAGCGCTACGCGACGTCGGCGCAATTTCACACAAGTTGGCCTAATGAAAGGCCGCTTTACTCTTTGGATTCTCCCGCTACTTATATCGTCTTGCTCATATGGGACAGACAGTTCTGATGAAGCACAACGATTTGTCAGCAACCTCAGCGAACAAGAACGTGCTTGTGTTAACGATCGTCTTCTCACGGGCTGGGAACTCAGACTCACTGACCTCAACAACGACCTGAGCCCCGACGAGGAAATCGCAGTCGATATGGCTACCGAGCTGTGTCGATTAAACGCAAATAATCCACCCGCTCAAGTGACACACGATAATGAGAAGCCACAAGTACCAGAAGAACTCTTACAGGCACCTTCCAGCTTCAACGCAACCGATGCCCCTCCCGGTGAGGATCCGCTATTGGACGAGTATTGGCGAGAATGCGGACTAGGAGATGCCAAAGCCTGCGACAATCTGTTCTACTCAGCCCCCCGCGGAAGCGACTACGAACAATTTGCATTCAGCTGCGGGGGTCGTCGCAACATGGACTGTTCGCTACTTCTCGGCGTCGATCAACCTGACGGAGAACTTAACCCTCTCACCCCACCACCAGGCGACGACGAAGAACTAGACACACTGTGGGCAAAGTGTTCTGACGGCAGCACCTCATCTTGTGGCGAACTTAGGCTCATCGCTCCGAGTGGCTCCCTCTACTCGCAATTTGGCACAAGCTGCGGAGCCCGAGGAACCACCTATTGCACTTTGATTCTCGAATACGACGGTGAACCTCCATCGCTTAATGACTTGAACCCGAGCATGGCTCCCCCCGGCGAAGATGAACTCCTTGATCAGCTATGGGGCTTGTGTGGCAACCAAGACGCCCGATCCTGCAAAGACCTTGCCAAATATGGCCCAGCTAACAGCATCTACATAAAATTCGGTGTCTCATGCGGCGGAAGGTCTGTGGCCCCATGCGCGCGACTATTCGCGGACCTAAATTCCTAGAACACTTAATCAGCTATCAAAGCAGCCCGAAGAAATTCAATAGTTTCTCTTCGCGCTCTCACCAGCGAACGCAAATCAGGTTCAAGCCCAAGTGCTCTCATAACTTCAGGTTCTGTAGCTACACCCACCACAGCGGAATACACGGCAAGCAACAACATTCGAGGTTCATGCCGCCGGAAACGCCCAGCAACCATTTCAGTCTCTACAAACCGCACAGCCTCCCTGAGCATGACACTCATAGCCGACGCCAGTTCCCCTGAGGCATCTCCTCCCTGTCGCGAAACAACGCGGACCAAGCCAAGGACCTCTGGTCGACGCGCTGCCAACGAAAACGTCGCTCGAACCAAATCTTCGATGCGTTGGAAACCTCGAGCTTGCGGGTTCGCCGCCCCAGATAGAGCCGAACCAAGTTCATGCACAGCAAGCTCAATCGTCGCAGTCAACAGATGCTCTTTGGAAGAGAAATGGTAAAGAATCGCCTGCTTCGTAATTCCGAGATCCGATGCCAAGTCATCCAGTGAGGTCGAGTCATA
>CAJWBN010000033.1 GCA_913020735.1 uncultured Acidimicrobiaceae bacterium | reverse complement strand
GGCCAGGCTCGTCGTCCATCTCTATGACTTCCAGAGCCGGATGCACCCTTATGTCATCAGTGTTTGGAAGACGATCGGGATCACCAACTAATTCAACTGGGATGCCACAGCTCAGTGCCTCGCGAGCGCCTTCGACAACGACCGATGGCGCATTATCGCCCCCCATCGCATCGAGAACAATCGGTTTCACCGAGATCTCGCTGTTCCGTTAGTTGACTTCGACAGCTTGACGGCCGGCGTACCATCCGCAATTACCACAAACTCGATGCGGTAATTTTGCCGTGCCACAACGTGGGCAGGAACTACGCGAGGAGGGTCGAAGCTTCCATGCTGCGGCTCGACGGCTACGTGTTTTTGACTTGGAAGTCTTTTTCTTTGGGACAGCCATCGTCAACCTCAGGAAATTGGCTCAGCAATATTCACCGAGCTTACGGATATAACCCGACTTTGGTGCCAGTGACCGCAGCCAATTTGCAGCACGTATGATCGGTTTCGGGTGCGTCAGAATTATCGACCCAGATACAAGATGCTACCTGAAGAGAAATCGACCTCCTACTGTCGCCTCAACCATCGCCGACAGAATTATTTCTTCAACTTCGTTATTCATCTTCAAATGTGAGGTCATCTAGGGCCGCCCAACGCGGATCCTTCAATTCATTAGTTTTCTGAGTTTCATCGAAATCAACCCCTGAAATCGGATATGCAGGTGCCGCCTCCGCACACTCTTCGACAGCAGAACATCGAATGACCCCGACGGGGAGTTCGAGCAAGACGGCGTCTCTAACCATGGGCTCCAAATCTATGAATTCTTCGTCAAGCCGATATGACTCTCCCTCTCGAGGGCTTTCTTCATATAACTCTTCGATTTCGGCAACAGCTAGCCCATCGACTTGACGTAAACAACGCGAACAATCGGCATGCCACTGAACTGTTATCTTCCCATTAACAGTGACCCCTCCATGAACTTGATCAAATACAAGCTCGACAAGTGCGAGTTCTTCAGGCGAAAGCACAACGTCGCCGACCTGTAGAGGGGTATCTAGATCTTGCAATAAAGCGATTTGGACTTCGACGTTCCAGATCCGCACAGGGTCAGAACGTTGCAACCTCTCTAGCGGAAATCTCAACTCAGAATATGAGCCTAAATCTCTCAAATTTCATCCTGATCAAAAACTTCCGGACCCGAATTAGGTTCCGGCTCCGGCTCAACGGCCTCGGCCACTGGCATGCTTGGTTGTAATTTCGTCCTTGCATCCACTACCGCGCTTTGAACTTTCTCTAAAGCATTAGCGAACTGCTCAAGCCGCTGGTCACAATAATCATCTACTTCGTGTTGTCTTCTACGAGCTTGAGATTCCGCTTGCTCAACCATTTGTCGGGCTTTTCGCTCCGCTGACCGAACCACCTCTGTCCTCTGCACCATTTGAGCTACTCGAGTGCGTGCCTCCTCAATCACTAAGCCTGCGTCGACTCGCGCTTTCGAGAGAAGGTCTTCACGTTCCTTTAACAACCATCGTGCTTCTCTAACCTCCTCTGGCAACTCCAGCAATGCGGCCTCTAGCAACTCAATGATCTCGTCACGGCTGACCATCACAGACGTGGAAAGAGGCATCGGCCGAGCGGCATTAATCACGTCGATAACCCGCTGAACGAGGGCCTCAACTCCAGGGCCGCTCAACGGTGCGGCGTCCGTCACTTGGGCATCTTTCCTCGGAGTCGTCTAGCAACCGATTCCGGCACGAGATGCGAACAGTCCGTTCCAAAACGGGTGATATCACGTATGTACTTCGATGCTACGAATGCGTTCTCGCTCGCAGATGGAAGAAACAGCGTTTCAACACCGCTCACCGATTTATTCATCTGGGCCATTTGGAGTTCCGACTCAAAGTCTGCTGAACCCCTCAAGCCTTTAAGTATGAAATCAACCTCTAATCGACTTGCTAAATCAACTACCAACTCGCCGAACTGGACAATTTCAACATTAGTTAAATGCTGACAAGCCTCAGCAAGCATCTCGACCCGCTCTTCATCAGTGAAGAAAGGAGATGACTTCTGGGGATTCCTCATTGCCGCAACTACTACGTGGTCGAAAAGGCGACTCGCCGTCGCACAGATCTCCATGTGGCCGTTGTGGACAGGATCAAACGAGCCTGGGTACAGAACCTTGACCACGAGTGTCTCCTCGCCTAGCGCTTCGGGCTATATGAAACGGTACCGACCCTGAGGCGAATCCTCCACTGTCAATCCCTCAAATTCACACAATTCAGGACTTATTTGTTTCGCTACGGCTCAAAATGGTCACAACAGACTTCCCGTAAGTGCGACTTCGCAACAATTCCCAGCCAGGAAATGAACTGAGTGGCGCATCACTCTCAGCGACCACTAAAGCCTGACCGGCCAGTTCGATTAATTCATTCCAGCCTTCATAGCCGTACGGGGGGTCTGCTAGCACTAGGTCAACATCGAGTGACCCGAACCGTTGGAGTACATCTCCATGAATTACCTGACCTTGTAGCCCCAGGGTTTCCAAATTCTGGCTAATGGTGCGGCACGCTACAGGGTCATTATCGATGAATATCGTCTCAGCTGCCCCCCTTGACAACGCTTCTAAACCAAGTGCTCCTGACCCAGCAAACAAATCAACGACACGAGAACCCGACGGGAAACCGAGACTAAACAACATATTAAAAATTGCTTCGCGCGCCCGATCCGAAGTCGGACGAACCTTTCCACTCTGCGGCGCTAAGATTCGTCGACCGCTCAGTTCCCCTCCGACAATGCGCATGCGATGACAATAACGGCAGACTGTTGAGATGCAGGTTCCCGAATCAATTATCTGTGTTGATTGTGGCGGTTTATGTCGCCGAATCAGCTACGAAGAACCCGACGAAGGGTTCCAACCCGGTGATGTCGTTGCTTACCGCTGCAGAGACTGTCTTGATCGTTGGGACATAGTCATAGACGAAGAATGAGGGAGGAATTATCCCCTCAAAAGGTTCTCCGCGTCATCGTCGCGGCGTTCAACAAACCATAGAACCTCATCCTCATATAGGTGATGACCTTCAAGCGAACCTTGGTCATCTACAAGTTCTTCTGCTAAATCCCGAGCCCGTTCAACCCAGATCCGATCTCGCGCCAATGACGCCAACTTGAGATCGTTTCTACCGGACTGACGCTGTTCAAATATGGTCCCTTCACCTCGAAGTTCGAGGTCGCGCTCAGCAAGAGCGAATCCGTCGTTCGATTCCTCAAGTGCACTCAAGCGCGCCTTAGCATCCTCGGAAATCTGGTCGGCAGCGATAAGAAAGCAAGTCGACTGATGCGTTCCACGACCAACCCGTCCTCGAAGCTGGTGCAGTTGAGCAATACCAAACCGGTCCGCCGACAAAATGACCATGGTCGTGGCGTTGGGAACATCAACCCCGACCTCAATAACGGTTGTAGCTACCAACACATCTAGCTGACCGTCTCGAAAAGCCTCCATAGTTTCTTGTTTTTCGGCCGCATTCAGACGCCCATGTAGCAGGCCGACCCTTAAATCCGATAGCACTCCACTGACGAGCTCTAGGTAGGTGTTCTCAGCTGAACTCGCATCCAGCTTGTCGCTCTCCTCGATCAATGGACACACCACATAGGCTTGGCGGCCTTTAGCCACTTCAGAATGAACATGACCCCAAACAGCTTGCACATCTTCAGATACCCAACTCGTCGAGATGGGAGATCTACCTGGAGGCAATTCATTCAGCGTGGATACGTCTAGGTCACCGTAAACAGTCATCGCCGCGGTACGCGGTATCGGAGTCGCCGTCATTACCAACAGGTGAGGCCATTTACCGTCATCTCGCCCTTGTTCTCTCAGGACCGATCTCTGTTCCACACCAAAACGATGTTGTTCATCAACAACCACAACACTGAGCGAAGAAAAGCTAATTCCTTCTTGGATCAAAGCATGCGTGCCGATAACAAGATCGACCGAACCGTCCTCCATGCCTTGCACAACGCGTTGCCGATCGCTTCCTGTTACGCCATTGGTCAGCAACTTGATGGAAAGAGGCCTGACTCCGGCCAGTGTTGACTGATCTTCCACCTCGAGGCTCCTAGCGAGCTCAACCAGATTTATATAATGCTGTTCCGCCAACACCTCGGTTGGCGCCATCAGAGCACCTTGGTGCCCTTCGGCAACCGCAATTAATAAGGCGTGCATCGCTACTAAAGTCTTCCCGGCTCCCACATCACCTTGCAGCAACCGATGCATCGGTTGCTCGGAACTCAAGTCAGTGCTTATTTCTGACATAGTCCGCTCTTGTGCAGCCGTTAAGGCGAATGGAAGTCCATCCAAAAATTTGGTTAATAGCGCACTCTCAACTTTGTGTTTCACCCCTGATGCTTGGTGAAGACGCCGCACTTTTCGCATCCGCAGAACTAGTTGCACTCTTAATAACTCATCTAGCACTAGGCGATCTCTTGCTCTAAGCACATCCGAAGTCGAATTCGGCTGGTGAATCGCCTCAAACGCACTCATTCGGTCAAGCAAGCCCAATTCCCGAACGTATTGTTCAGGCAAAGGGTCGACGATTCGTCTGCTTTGGCAACGACGTAGGGCTTCTGTACACCAGCGACCTATATCCCAAGTGGTAAGGCCCGCTTTTTCTGACTGCGGATATATAGCAACAATTCTTCCAGTGCGGTCGCCCACCAAGTCGACCAAAGGGTTGGTCATTTGAAGTTGATTCCGGTAAAGCTCCACTTTGCCAAATAGGGCAACTGTTAAACCCTGGTCAAGCTGCTTTGAGCGCCACGCCTGATTAAAGAAAACTAACTTCAAGCTCCCCGTCTCGTCCGATAAGGATGCTTCAACAATCGATTTTCTATTACGAGTTCTTCGAGAAGTTACCTTTTCAATATCACCGACAATCATGACCTGCTGGCCAGGATCAACATCTACAAGTTTCGCTTCGTGGCTCCGGTCGATATAACGGCGTGGGTAATGCGTCAGCAAGTCGAATACCGACTGAACCTCAACTTGTTCCAACGACGCTCGTCGTTGTTCACCAACCCCTTGTAAACGGTCAACGCTTATCGCATCGAGTTCACGCAGAGAAATTGGTTCCGTCATTCGACTCCAAAGAAGAAGGGATAATGACTTTGTCCACCATTGTGAATTTCGGTCTCAACGTTAGCCCTGTTGTCCCCCACCCAATCTGCAATCGCTTGAGTGTCAGCATCGGTCGCGTCTTCGCCGACGATTATCGACAGAATCTCACTCTGATCACCAACGATCTCATCTAACAAATCGATGGCCGCCTCAACCAGGGTGGCACCGATCGCACGGACCCCATTGCGATCAAGCCCTATCCAGTCTCCCTCAGCGACCTCTCCAACAGAAGTATTGATAGAGCGAACCGCTTGAGTTACTTCCCCTACCTCAACCCCCGAGGAAATCTCCGACATGGTTGCAGCGTTATCAACTGCAGTTGCTTCTGGGTCATACCCCATTAACGAAGCAAACCCCTCAGGTACCGAAGTCGTAGGCACCACTACAACGCTCTTAGACGTCTCATCAACAACAGCCCGAGCAACAGCAACGATGTTCGAGTTATTTGGCAGAATCAGTATTTGGTCAGCCGGAGCGCGCTCAACTGCTTCCAAGAGTTCTGAGGTCGAAGGATTCATACTTTGACCACCCAAAACTAATTCTTGGACTCCCAAACTATGGAATATCTGTCCGATGCCCGGGGCCGGGGAAACCGCCACCACTGCACAAGGCACTGCTTTACTTTTCTCCACATCATCGGCTTGAACGCCCTCAGCCGCTTCGCGAACCCATCGCTCTTCCATGACTTCTTCAGCCAGGTCGGACACTCTGATTTTGTGCGGTCGACCAATCTCGATACCGGCCTCTATCGCCTCGCCGATGGCATCGGTATGGATGTGACAATTCCATAGGCCATCACCACCAACCACCACAATCGAGTCACCAAGATCTGCCCACACGTTTTTAAACCCATCAATATCTTCATCTGGCGCGTCCAACAGATACATAACTTCATAGCGAAGTTCGGAAATTCCACCCTCTTGGGTTACGTCATGCGCAAGACCGGGCTTTCTTTCTGAATTCTCGGGTGTCGGGAGTTCACGACCATCTAGAACACGCAAGATCGCATGCAGCAGCAAGAGAAATCCGGCCCCTCCAGCGTCCACCACACCCGCTTCTTTTAAAACGCTTAGTTGCTCTGGGGTGCGCTCAAGGGCGGCTTCTCCCTCGCTTAGGGCAGCCTCAACTACCGGTACGATGGTGCCGACTTCTGATGCTTCTCGAGCCGCCCGGGCGACCTCGCGCACCACTGTCAGTATGGTGCCCTCGACAGGTTTCATAACAGCACCGTCCGCAGCAACACTTGCTTCAGTCAACGCATTCGCTAAAACCTCAGCATCTATAGCGTCTGCTTTGGCGAAACCACTGCTCATACCTCTCAGTACCTGGGACAAGATCACACCCGAATTACCTCGAGCGCCCATCAACGAACCATGAGACATGGCCGCGCACACAGCTTCTCGATCATTGAAATCAACTGGCTGCATTTCATCTAGAACTGATGCCACAGTAAGGAACATGTTGGTACCTGTATCCCCATCGGGGACCGGATATACGTTGAGTCGATTAATCGATTCTTTATGAGCTTCTAATGCATCGTGAAATGCAGAGATGACTTCGACAATCTGAGTCGTCGTTAATAAAGAGACTGTTTCCACAAACGCTGATGCTACCTGTGACAGCCCTCACCATTAGGTGATCAAACTCTATGCCGACCTTCCCCCCACCCAAGTTATTAACTTGCTAAGTTGTGCCCGCTTCACTAACCGACATAGGGTCGCCATAGAAGCTTGAACCAACTAGTGAACTTCGAGTTCAGGAGTAGTGCCGGAGGCCAACTATGCAAGGTGTCGTAAAGTCATATGACCCTCAGTCCAAGACGGGCGTAGTGGTCAACGATGTCGACCGCGCTGAGTACGATTTGGCTCTAGATGCACTTGATGGTTCAATTTTCCGAATGGTAAGACAGGGGCAAAGGGTCGTCTTCGACCTAGATGAACAAGGACTAGCTACTCGATTCCGGTTGGGTAGCGAAGTTGACCTTGGTACACCCGATTGGATCACCGCCGTGGGGGGCGACGCGTGACCGAGAACTGGGGATCCACCCCAGTCGACGTCTGATACGCAACGGAGGTCAGAATGCCTGGAACGACCACCAACCAAAATCTTCTCGAATGGGTTGATAAGTGGGCCGAAGTGCTCACTCCCGATTCGATCTATTGGTGTGATGGAAGTCAAGAAGAGTACGAACAATTCACTCGCGGAATGGTGGAGCAAGGAACCCTAATTCCACTCAACGACGCAAAGCGACCTAACAGTTTCCTAGCTCGTTCTGATCCAGGAGACGTCGCCCGAGTCGAAGACAGAACATTCATTTGTACCGATGACCCGGAAGACGCCGGTACCAATAACAATTGGCGCGAGCCGGAACTCATGCGCTCAGAAATGTTGGATTTGTTTCAAGGAGCTATGAGCGGGCGAACAATGTTCGTAGTGCCATTCTCCATGGGTCCGCTTGGCTCCCCAATCGCTCACATCGGTGTTCAGCTCACAGATTCACCTTACGTAGCAGCCTCAATGCGGATTATGACTCGGATGGGTCAGGGCGCACTTGATGCTTTAGGCAATGACGAGTGGGTGCCATGCATTCACTCTCTAGGTGCCCCTCTACTTGACGGCGAAGAAGACGTCGCGTGGCCTTGCGATTCCGAAAACAAATACATCGTTCACTTTCCCGCTTCAAGAGAAATCTGGTCCTACGGGTCGGGTTACGGGGGTAACGCACTTCTAGGGAAAAAATGTTTTGCTCTACGCATAGCATCAACAATGGCGCGCGACGAGGGCTGGCTAGCCGAACATATGTTGATTGTTGGAGTGACTCCGCCGGGCGGCGAAACTAAATACGTCGCAGCAGCATTCCCATCGGCTTGCGGCAAGACCAACATGGCGATGATGATTCCATCTCTTCCTGGCTGGAAGGTCGAAACAATCGGAGACGACATTGCATGGATGAAATTTGGTCCCGACGGTCAGCTATATGCCATCAACCCTGAGGCCGGTTTTTTCGGAGTAGCCCCTGGTACCGGGCAAGAAACTAACCCCAATGCTTTAGCCACTCTTTCGGGGAACTGCGTGTTTACCAACGTCGCCGAAACTGACGACGGGGACATCTGGTGGGAAGGTTTAAGTGATGAAGCTCCTGCCCGATTAATTGACTGGAAGGGCCAAACCTGGACTCCAGAATCAGAGCATCCTGCGGCCCACCCAAATGCCCGCTTTACGGTACCGGCAGCTCAATGCCCCTCAATCGCCCCCTCTTGGGAGGACCCGGCAGGAGTACCAATATCCGCCATACTTTTCGGAGGCCGACGAGCTACAACAGTGCCGTTAGTGTCAGAGGCTCTTAGTTGGGAACACGGTGTATTTCTTGGTTCAGTAATGTCCTCGGAAAAAACTGCCGCTGCTGCTGGAGCTATTGGCCAAGTGCGCCGAGATCCATTCGCGATGCTTCCATTCTGTGGCTACAACTTCGGTGACTATTTTCAGCATTGGCTAGACATCGGGAATGAGCCTGGGGCCAAACTCCCTAAGCTCTTTTACGTAAATTGGTTTCGTAAAGATGACGATGGTCACTTCATTTGGCCTGGCTTTGGCGAAAATGCAAGAGTCTTGAAGTGGGTCTTGGAACGTATCGCAGGATCTACTGATGCTGTTGAGACCCCAATTGGAATGGTTCCTAAGTCACAAGACCTTGATATTTCCGGATTGGACCTCACATCCGAAGAGCTTGAAGCCTTACTAGCCGTCGATCAAAGCGAGTGGCAAAACGAACTTTCTTTAATCGAGGAACATTACGAAGCCATCGGAGAACGACTTCCGAGCGAAATGAAGCTTCAGCTGGCGCAGCTAGCGGACCGACTAGCTAGCTAAGACTGCACCACCATTGGGGCAAACTTTTTAAAGGAGCAGCAGGGCTCGAATCCCAAGTCCCATAATGAAAAGTCCCCCCCAACCGTACAAAGCGTGCACGTGTTGACTTAGTTGGCTTCTATAGCTGTAAAGGATGGCCACAGTCACCGCTGAAAGAACTCCGTAAAACACATGGAATGATTCAGCATCTCCTTCTCCCGCATTTAAATAAGTTGCCGCAACGGTTACTTGAACTAGGACCCAGATTTGCACGAAGGCCGTGAACTGCCACAACAGACGATTTTTGAGTCTCGGAAACCGAATAGCTGCCAATGACCAGGTGCCAGCCGCGCCGTTGCCCACAACAAGCACCCAACATGCAAGCAGGTGAAGCTTGCCAAGCATCATGGCCTCAATTCGTTTGATCTGCCAATAGGTGAAGAAACATCGTCAAGTTCTGGGCGTCACTATGTCCGTCAATGAGCTTCAGCTCCGCTGGGTTCTTCGCGGAGTCATCATTCATGGAGACCGCATCAAGAGCTCTCAGAAGCCCTACAGGTGCACCTTGATCAACCAGCGTCGCCACATCTCGACTGATATGGCGACCTCTCAGCCCTCGGTCTTGAATAAGTGAGCGGATAATTATGCGGAGAAGCGCACAGGCTGAAGATGGCGACAGCTCAATTATGGCCTGCGCTTCGTTATACAGAGGGACAAGGTTGGCAGGCAAGCCCGAAGGCGCTGCTCCAGGTTGGGTGTCGTGTTCTGATATCAGGCCACCGCTCCTACATCACGCAGCTTGACAATGTCATCGGGATCGTAACCTGCCGAACCAAGCACTTCATCGGTGTGTTGTCCTGGGTTAGCAGGGGGTCCTTGAATAGTCTCTTTCGTTCGGCTGAATCGTGGAGAGGGGTTTGGTTGGGTCACCCCAGCTATCTCGGTGAATACCTCACGGTGTCGATTATGGGGATGATCCGGTGCTTCTGCCAACGTCAGGACAGGTGCAAAACAGACATCGGTTGCGTCCATAATTTCGCACCATTCATCTCTCGTCTTGGTCAAGAAGACTGCGCCTATCCGTTCCTTCAGATCAGGCCATGAGGTTCTGTCCATTTGACCAGCAAAACCTTCGTCTTGTTCAAGGCCCGTTAGCCGCAAGAGCTCCGCATAAAACTGCGGCTCAATAGACCCTATGGATATGTAGCGACCATCGGCGCACTCGTAGACATCATAGAAATGGCTCCCGGTGTCTAAAAGGTTTGTTCCACGCTCGTCGTTCCATACACCTAGAGCCCGCATCGAATGGAACATAGCCATAAGAGTTGCTGCTCCATCCACCATTGCAGCGTCGACTACTTGGCCTTCCCCGGAGCGCTGAGCTTCCACTACCGCGCACACCACGCCGAAGGCTAAGAGCATGCCACCCCCTCCAAAGTCACCTACCAGATTGAGTGGGGGCACTGGCGCCTCTCCTTGACGGCCAATCGGCTCAAGAGCCCCTGCCAAAGCTATGTAATTAATGTCATGCCCGGCAGCCATGGCGTACGGGCCTTCTTGGCCCCATCCGGTCATACGCCCATAAACAAGCCGAGGGTTTCTGGCGAGACATTCATCTGGTCCCAAGCCAAGTCGCTCCATAACCCCCGGACGAAAACCTTCTATAAGCGCGTCCGCCGTCTCTATCAGTCGCAATACAACCTCGACCCCTTCAGGATTCTTAAGGTCGACGCCTATAGAAGATCTACCGCGGGCAAGCACATCAACCGGTGGGTTGTCACTGTCGACAGCTGACACGTTCCCAGCACGATCGATTCTGATCACCTCAGCGCCCATGTCGCTAAGCATCATCCCGCAAAACGGTCCGGGGCCAATGCCCTGAAGTTCTATTACGCGGATTCCTTGAAGCGGGCCCATAACAATCTCCCTGTGTGAGTGAGGAACAATCTAGTGGTTGCCAACAGAATGCCTCAGATCAAACATTCTTACCAAAGCTGATCGGTGCGCTGCTGCTCTAAATCTTCGTCATATTTCGTGCCATCAAAATCATCGATCGCTGTCGCCTCTAACATCTGCCCAGCAGACGGTACGCCGTCTCGCGCCACATGCTTGTCGGCTTCCCATATACCTGAGCGAACTAAAGCTTTCGAACACTGGAAATAGGCTTGCTCAACTTTTACTTCAACCACCGTTTTAGGCAACTTTCCATTGATAGCGAACATTTCCAAAAGATCGGATGAAACCGAGACAGAAGCTTGGCCATTGATACGCATGGTTTCACCTATCCCAGGGACCAGAAACAAAAGCCCTATACGGCTATCACCAACGATGTTCCGCAACGTATCCAATCGGTTATTTCCTCTTCTATCAGCAAAGAGAAGCGTCTTTTCGTCGACAACTTGTACGACACTTCCGCCCTCGCCTCGAGGCGAGCAGTCAAGACCCCCAGCCCCTACAGTCGCTACCGCCATAAACGGGGCGGCTTCGATGAAAGCTCTGTACTCATCGTTGATATGAGTTATTTCCTTGGTAATTGATCTCGGCGTTGCAGGACCGTACAGAGCTTCGAGCTGTTCTAAGTCCGTAATCGCGTTCTCTACAGTCACTTTGCTCGTTCCACCAATCTCTGAAAATCAGCTAGGTACTCGTCCCACAACGGTTCCGGAATATCGTGACCCATTTGATCATGAATCACCAGTTCCGCGCCTGGAATCAGAGCCGCTGTTGCTTCCCCTCCATCAAGTCGCACCAACGGGTCGAGCTGGCCATGAATAACCATAGATGGGGCTGTGACCTTGGGGAGCTGTTCGGCCCGCGAACCAGAGGCCAGGATCGCCAACAGTTGCCAAGTCTTGCCCTCAGGGTAATGGCAGCGATCATAAGCTGCTTCTTCCAAAGAACGCGCCCAACTTTCTTGATACAGAGAACCGCTATGTAAGCGTCGAGCCGCGACAGCATCATCAATTATGCTCGCTCGGTCGCTTCCAATAGGCACTAGCTGAACTGCTGCTTCTGGTGTTGACCGACCAACACCAGGCTCTCCGGTTGTCGACATGACGCTGGTCAGAGAAAGCAGGCGATCCGCGTGATTAATTGCCAACGTCTGCGCAATCATTCCTCCCATCGACATCCCCCACACATGTGCTCGATCTATTTCGAGAGCATCCAGCACCGCAACACAGTCCCGAGCCATATCCGATAGGTCATAAGCCGCTGTAAACCCATGAGACGTGCGGTCTTCGAACCAGCTATCTATCAACGTCTGCAGATCTGGAACGTCTCCGGACGTTTTCGTGGACAAACCGACGTCACGGTTATCCATCCGAATCACATAGAAACCAGCTTCTGTAAATTTCGTTACCCAACCAGGTAAAAAATTGATCAATTGACTCCCAAGACCATTGATGAAAAAGATCGCAGGATTCACATTCTCTCCAGACGCCACAAAATGAAGTTCGGTTTCGCCATTGCGGGCTCTTCCTGAGTGTTCTATCGCCATCACATTCCTTGCTCTTTAAGCGCTTCCAGTTCAAGGTTCAATCGTCGAATAGCACCCGATGTCCGCGATCCCCACCAAAATAGATCTTGGCCGTCAATGAGAAGAGTGGGAGCTATTTCCTCCAACATATGCAGGTGCCGTTTCCCAAATGGGTATGGCTCGCTCGGCGCCAGAACCACATCCGGTTTGGTCGCCCTCAAATCATCATCATCGATAACTGGGTATGCATCCTCCATGTCAGAAAACAGAACTTCGATGCCCAGATGATTCAACAAAGAAGCCCCGTAGGTACGCGAACTAACCGTCATCCACGGCCTGCGCCAAATAGGAACAAATGCCTTGAGACCTCGACTCAACTGACCAACGCCAAGAGCATGCGACCATTGAGCTCCAACGATTGAAGCGAGCCTTCTGAGTTCGCCATCGACATCGAAGACAGAAGTCACGTGCAAGGCTTCAAGATTGAGACCGCTGCTCGCTAACGCCTCATAGTCCTCTAACCGATTTTCTTCTCTATCGAGGACGACGAGATCAGGGGCTAGGGCTTCAATAGCAGCTATATCCGGGTCCTTTGTCCCTCCGACGTGCTGGATCTTCGGTTGTTCACAGAATCGTGTGCACGCAACCGGTTCGATGCCCCAGTCAAGGAGCGTTTCGGTGACGCTAGGAACGAGGCTGATCACGCGAATCGAGGAGACCATAGTCCGAGAGTAGACGCAACAGAGCCAGAGTCCCATCCAGGCAGTAGCGTCTCTGGCGTGACTGAGTCGAGCGATGCCGTCGAGTTTGGTTCTCCCACATCCACTGCCCGCGTGCCGCTACTTAGTCTTGATGCGTTAAGCAAAGAACAGCAGGCAGCTGTCAATTGTGATGAACACCCTTTAAGAATTCTCGCAGGACCGGGTGCTGGGAAAACTCGCGTCCTCACGAATCGAATAGCCCGCCGAGTAAACGAGGGCAGTGCTGACGCCCGCCGCGTTCTTGCCTTAACTTTCACCCGGCGAGCTGCCAATGAACTTCGTAATCGTCTCAACAAAATGGGCATACGAGATCTAGGCGGTGTAGGCACATTCCACTCGACCGCCTTATCTCAAATCCGTCAGTATCGAGCAGATAACGGAAAACGAGCGCCGACTGTTCTCGCGGGGCGCCGTCCGATTCTCGCTCAACTGATGGGAGATTTCCCCGACCTTCAACTGCGCGTGGCCACCATAGAGATCGATTGGTTGAACTCTCAGAATTTAACCGGTGACGAATACCGGAATGGTCCCGGAATGAGGCGGGTGGGAGGAAAGCTGGCGAGCCAAATCGCTTCCTTGCAACACTCGTTCGTCTCCTACAAAAAAAAGCGAGGCTTGCTCGACTTTGACGACATTTTGGTCGAGTGCACTACTTTGCTGAAATCCGATAAAGCCTTTCGAGAAGCCCAACACTGGGTGTTCAGACATTTCTTTGTCGACGAATTCCAGGATCTGAACCCCGTACAGTTTGACCTACTCAACAGCTGGGTCGGCGATCGAACAGATCTATGCATTGTCGGTGATCCCGATCAGGCAATTTATGGTTGGAACGGAGCTGACTCATCCCTTCTGTCTGACTTTTGCAACCATTTTCCATCTGCCAAGACAATCTCGTTATTAGACAATCATCGGAGCCAACCACAAATAATTCGCGCGGCAAACGCTGTACTCGGCCGAACCTCAGCTGCGGAAGATGAACAATCAGTGGTTGGTGAGCCTCCCACTACTAGCAGTTTTCCCAACGACGAAGCGGAGGCGATTGGGATTGCTAACTACCTGCGCGACATCCGGACATCTAAAACTCGCTGGTCCAGTCACGCTGTACTTGCTCGCACAAACGAACAGCTTGCCTTAATCGCTTCAGTTTTCAGCCAACTCCATCTGCCCTACCGGTTTCGAGGCCAGGGAGGGATTCTTAGGCGTCCTGAAGTCAAAGATCTAGTGGATCAGCTAAGTGCGAGTGATTCCGATTTCTCAACTTTGGCTAATGACCTATTCGAAGAATTTGATCACGGGCCACAAAAGCGGGTAGCAGAACTGGCGGTCCAATACGCTCGAGAGAATTTGCACGCTTCAGGGGCTGCTTTTCGCGACTGGCTTCGAACACTTAGGCCCGGTGATTTCGAACATCCAACCGACGGAGTTGATCTTGCAACATTTCACTCAGCTAAAGGCCTGGAATGGCCAAATGTCGTAATTGCCGGACTTGAAGAAGGGCTTGTGCCAATTCGCGCCGATGACCCAGAAGAACGTCGGCTTCTCTACGTCGCTGTATCTCGAGCCCAGCGCAGACTCCATCTAACTTGGTCAAGAACGCGGGAACACGGAGGCGTGACACGCCCTCGCGAACCTTCACCGTGGCTCGCTCTAATAACAACGGCAACTCGGGCCCCCATAGAGATATCTAAGGACTTAACCGGCCAATATCTAGCTGAGGCTAGGAATGCCTTAGAGCTCGGCCTGCAAGATGATGCCGCTATCCGCAGTCAGCGCCTATTGGACTGGATAGACCAAACTGCACGTGCGCGCCGTATCGAACCCTCAGCTTTGCTGCCCAAACATCTCGTTTCACAGGTGGCGGAACATTTCCCAACAAGTCTGCCTGAGTTAGCGGAAGTAACAGGGCTCGGTGAAGCGCGCTTAAGGCGTGTTGGTCCGGAAATACTGAAGGTCATCGCCACTAACGAACCAACGCCGACCTGACCACCGCCGACCTTTAGTCCCCACTCTCAATCTAGGTCAACGAAAACCGGCGCATGATCTGACGGTTTCTTGCCTTTTCTAGCAGTCCTGTCAATCAGGCAAAATGTGGCCCTATCGACAAGTGGTTGACTCGCCATCAACAGGTCTATCCTCAGACCCATTTTCTTATGGAAGGCACCATCGCGGTAATCCCACCAAGAAAAGAGCCCATCGGCCTCGTAGAACTGACGAAAGAGATCCACTAAACCCCAGTCTTCCAAGGCAGCTAAAGTGTCTCGTTCTTTCTGAGTTACATGAGTCCTTGGATACGGGTTATCCGGGTCCCATACATCTCGATCATCGGGGCAAATATTGTAATCACCGCCTACTAATACTGGGTCGCCGGGGCCACAGATCGCAGCTAGGTGATCTTTTAGGCGAGACATCCATGACAGCTTGTATTTGTAGTGGTCGTGGTCGACTTCCCTACCATTTGGAACGTAAACCGAACAAACTTGAACTCCTGAACAAACGGCTGAGATAATTCTCGCTTCAGGGTCAGCTTCTGCGCCGTCGGCGAAACCTGTCAGGCAGTCCTCTATCCCGACTTTCGACAAAATCGCTACGCCATTCCATCGACCTTCGCCGGCGTGGACGCTCTCATACCCCTGCTTTGAATAGTGGTCATGTGGGAACTGGTCCTGAGCCATTTTAGTTTCCTGCAACAGAAGTACCTCAGGAGCTGCGTAGTCAAGCCACTCATCTACACGTTCCATCCGGGCATTCAAACTATTTACATTCCATGTAGCTATACGCACATCACGAATCTAGTGGCAGCTAGCCTCCTCGCTCGTGAAGAACGATTCATTAATTACAGCTGTCCTATTCGATTTCGGTGGGGTCATCACCACCAGCCCTTTCGAAGCATTCGCTCGGTACGAACTCGAACTTGGCTTACCTCCTGACTCGATTCGAAAAATAAATTCGACCAATCCCGATGACAACGCTTGGGCCAAGATGGAGCGCAGCGAGGTCACATTGTCAGAGTTCTGCCAGCTCTTCGAAGCCGAAGCAATGTCCATGGGCCTTGAACTCTCGGGTGAAAAGGTTTTGGGATGTCTAAGCGGCGGCGTAAGACCTCAAATGGTCATTGCGCTTGAAATACTGAAGGAGCGACTACCAATCGGCTGCATCACCAACAATATGAAATCAGGACACGGGTCAGGAATGTCCAGGACTGAGGATCAGGCAGCGAGTATCGCTGAAATAATGACGATGTTCGAAGTGGTAATCGAATCAGCGAAGGTAGGCATCAGAAAACCTGACCCTCGCATTTACGAAATGGCATGTGCTGAGTTGAGTGTCGACCCAAGAAACTGTGCTTACCTTGATGATCTTGGTATCAACTGCAAACCTGCTGCCAACTTGGGAATGACGGCTATAAAAGTGACTGACCCTGACGAAGCGCTCGATGACCTCGAACGCGCAGTCGGATTTTCGTTGCGTTAACTCAATTTTGCTTATTCCCTTTGCCCCTTATGATCCAAGCGTCTCATCTAACAGAAGAACAAACACATGCCCTCTGAGTTCATTTTCACAATGCGAGATCTCGGACGTTTCTATCCTCCCGATAGGGAAGTGCTCAAGGAAGTAACCCTAGCTTTTTACCCAGGCGCAAAAATCGGAGTGCTTGGACACAATGGGGCAGGCAAGTCTTCAATCTTGAAGATTATGTCCGGTGATGATGACGGGTTTACAGGCGAAGCACGGCTATCGCCTGGCTTCTCAGTCGGACTCCTTAATCAAGAACCGAAGCTCGACGAGAGCAAAAATGTCTACGACAACGTGATGGAAGGCGTTGCCAAAACACAGTCTCTAATCGATCGGTACAACGAAGTTTTGGCGATGTGGGGTGATCCTGACGCCGACCTTGACCAGGTCGGATCAATGCAAGCTGAGCTGGAAGATCAAATTCAATCATCGAACGCTTGGGACTTGGAGCGTCAGGTGGAAATCGCAATGGACGCCCTACGCGTTCCTGACGCTGATGCCTCTGTTTCAACACTTTCTGGCGGCGAAAGACGCAGGGTCGCTTTATGCCGGTTATTGCTGGCTCGACCGGACCTCCTGCTCTTAGACGAGCCCACTAACCACCTTGATGCAGAGTCAGTCGCTTGGCTTGAGCGCTTCCTAAAGGAATATGAAGGCACTGTCGTGTCAGTAACCCATGATCGGTACTTTCTCGACAACGTTGCTGGTTGGATTCTTGAACTCGATCACGGTAATGCCTATCCCTATGAGGGCAATTACAGCGGCTGGCTCGAACAGAAACAGGCGCGGCTTGCCTCCGAAGAACGTCAGTCCAACGCAAGGCAACGCACCTTGGCCCAGGAACTTGAATGGGTAAGACTTTCACCTCGTGCTCGACAAGCAAAGAGTAAGGCTCGACTCTCAGCTTACGACGACCTCCTAGCCGAACACGAAGCTGGAGAAAATCGAGACGACAAACTCGAATTGAGTATTCCAATGAACCGCCGACTTGGCGATCAAGTAATCGAACTCAAAAACGTAGACAAGGGTTTCGGTGACCGGTTACTGATTGAAAATCTTTCATTCATCCTGCCGCCAGCTGGAATCGTGGGAGTGGTTGGCGCAAATGGAGCAGGCAAAACAACTCTGTTCCGAATGATCACAGGCGAAGAAGCACCAGATGCCGGCGAGATCGCTGTAGGAACCACCGTGGATCTGGCCTATGTCGATCAGTCACGAGATGAGTTGGGAGACGACCAAACCGTCTATGAAGAAATAACCGATGGTCTAGACATCGTTCAAGTCGGGAATCGAGAGGTAAACGGCCGAAGCTACGTCGCTTCTTTCAATTTCAAGGGTCCTGACCAACAGAAGAAGGTTGGGGATCTATCCGGAGGCGAAAGAAACCGCGTTCAACTGGCAAAGGTACTCAAGACAGGCGGCAACGTATTACTTCTAGATGAGCCCACCAATGACTTAGATGTAGACACACTCCGTGCCCTTGAGGGCGGACTCGAAGCGTTCCCAGGATGCGCTGTTGTGATCAGCCATGATCGATGGTTCCTCGACCGGGTCGCGACGCATGTTTTGGCGTTCGAGGGAGACAGTCAAGTTCGTTGGTTCGAGGGCAATTTCTCTGAGTACGAGGCCTTTCGGCTACGCGAATTGGGTGACGAGTCTGGGCCAAAGCCGATCAAGTACAAGCCTCTCGCTCGATAATCGCGCGATCCGCGCGAAATCAGGGTGTCGAGAACATATTTCTTGATCAAATAACTACGCAAATAGCGCGAATTTAAGCCCTTTTCGCGCGGTCCGCGCGAGATATTCGCGCGATTCGCGCGAATATCCACCTAATTCGCGCGAAGAGTAACTAGATTGCCGTTCACACTTAAAGTGATCATGCAATAGGAGACATACCGTGGCCACAAAATCAGCAACCAAAACGCAAAAGTGGCAAAGTCGAGCAGTGACGAGAACCGTCGATGCTGGCAATTCGGCCTATTGCGCCGTTTGTGACGAACTCATCAAGTTTCGGGCACGGATTCGGGCAGACCAGATTATTTGTAACGTCTATGTAGGTAATAAATGGGATCGCGTGGAGCACTACCACCCCGAGTGCTACAAGAAGGCCAAAGCTCCCTACGGCAGTCCAGCAGACTGAAATCGCAAAACCCTTGGTTTACAAAATCTGACTCAGGAAAAGTTTGGTTCGGTCTTCGGTCGGATTAGTAAAGAAATGTTCGGGGGTTCCAACTTCGACTATTTCACCGCCCTCCATGAACATGATGCGGTCCGCTACTTCGCGAGCGAACCCCATTTCATGGGTGACGACCATCATGGTGATCCCAGACCGGGCAAGTTCTTTCATTACATCGAGAACTTCTTTAATCATCTCGGGATCCAAGGCGGAAGTCGGTTCATCAAACAACATGACGCGTGGCTCCATCGCAAGAGACCTTGCTATCGCAACACGTTGCTGCTGGCCACCCGACAGCTGACCTGGAAATTTCTCAGCCTGCTCCGGTATCCCTA
>CAJWBN010000032.1 GCA_913020735.1 uncultured Acidimicrobiaceae bacterium | reverse complement strand
CCTGTTCGTTTGCTAGCGCTACCGCCGCCAAGTCAAGGATTTGCGCAATATAAGCGAAGTCGTTGGTGTCACAGAGGTGACTAGCTGGGGTGCCATCGAAGGTAATTCGGGCTTGCTTGCGTGTTTGGTCCATGGTCGAGAGATTCTCTCGGCTCAGTCCGGTGGCATCACCATTTACGGTGTACAAGTGGATGCCTCCCTCAGATCGAGCTGCGACCACGAACAAGTTTGCTGTTCCGCCATCGGTTACGAACATCTTTTCGCCGGTGATTGTTGCCCCGTCACCGGTTCCGCTCGCTTCTACGCTGATTCCTTCTGCGTCCCAGCGGCCATTAGCTTCGGCGAGAGCCAAAGTGGCAATTGTGCTGCCATCTGCGATGCCAGGCAGTAACGCAGCCTTGGCGTCTTCGTTTCCTGAGTGGATTATGGCGTTACCTGCCAGCACTACGGTGCTGAAGAACGGTGCACATAGGAGGCTTCGTCCCATTTCTTCAAGCGCTATTCCCAACTCGACATAACCGAATCCTTGGCCCCCATATTCTTCGGGGATAATCATGCTTTGAAGCCCCAGTTGTTCGGCCATTTGGCTCCAAACTGCGGCATCGTAACCGTCGTCAGTTTCCATGAGTTCTCGCACTGTGGCTTCGGCAGATTTTTCCTCCATAAAGGACCGGATAAAGCTGCGGAGTTCTTCTTGTTCTTCTGTGAATGCAAAGTTCACGGTGTTTACCTCTTCGACGAGTGGTTGAGGCTCTTGTTTTACTCCCTTTAGCCCCCAGATGCCAATCGAGATATGTACACTTGTGTACACATCATTGGCTTTGGGGTGCTCATGTCTGACTCGATTTCGATTCATTACGTCGGAACTCGTGATTTGCGCTCCAACTTGGCGCACTATCTCCGTTCGGCCGAAGCTGGTCACACCATTCTGGTAACTGTCGACGGAAAGGTGGTGGCTCAACTTGGACCTGTCGGGCAATCCAATGAGAACCCCTCAGTAGATGCGCTCATCGCATCTGGACTAGTAGAAGCGCCCACTAATTCGAAGAAGCAAGGCCCTAAGGTCATCTACGATCTCCCTGCTGGGTTATCTAGTGACCGTGCTTTGCGCGAAATTAGAGGCCGGTAGTGACCTTAGCCCTAGACAGTTCTGCTCTACTGAAACGCTATCTAGCCGAGCCCGGGCACGAATTGATTAACAGATATTTAGAAACAGATTCAGTCTGGTGTGCTTCGGTATTAGCCAGGACAGAAGTTCAGCTGGCGTTACATCGCGTCGCTTCAGGACCTACGGAACAACAAAAACTTTGGTCTGCGTTCCGAGAAGACTGGGCTCGCGTTGCTGTGGTTCCGATCGATCATCGGTGCTTAGCGCGTGCTGTCGAAATCGGTGCGACTTTTCAACTAGGAACCGTTGACGCTCTTCATCTAGCGGCCGCCGATCGACTTCCTCAGCCGCTCACGTACCTCACCTTTGATAGTCATCAGATTCCCGCTGCTTTGGGTCTAGGTTTTGATGTCGTTTCAACTCAAGAGCCCGCTACGACTTCCTAGGGCGCTATTTCCTATTCTTCACCAATAGAAGACTGCAAGTATCGTTCAATCCCTATGTCATTTATCATCGATAGTTGAGTTTCGATCCAGTCAAGATGATTCTCCTCGCCGACTAGAAGATGCTCGACGAGTTCTCGACTTCCAGGGTCAGCTTCTTCGAAACAGATCTGAACTCCACGCCTATATCTTTCAACCGCATCTACTTCGAGTTCAAGGTCAAGCTTGAGTTGTTCTTCCACAGATTCACCAATAGCAATGCTTCCGAGCCGTTGAACGTTCGGGTGCCCTTCAAGCAAAAGAATTCGCTCGATCAATTTTTCAGCGTCGCGCATCTCTTCGATTGATTCTTCGCGGAATGTATCGGCAAGACCTTTCCAACCCCAGTTTTCACAAATTTTGGCGTGAGCGAAATATTGGTTTATTGCAGTCAGCTCAGCTGTGAGTGCTTCATTCAAAAATTCAATTACTGCGTCAGATCCTCGCATTGCCTCTTATCTCCTCAGTCGTGCATAGAAGACCATATACGCAGTGGCCGACAGACCACTAACACAAGCTCTGCTTATCTCTTAATGGCTAAGCGACTGCGGATCGGATTGCGAAAGTCTGAGGAACCGCGAGCCTTCGGACTTGTTCGACGCAAGACCCACATTCTGTACCTGCTCCACAACGGGTACCGATCTCTTCAACACTCAAGGCCCCGCTATCTAGGAGTTCCCTAATGGTGGAGTCATTTACGGCGAGACAATGGCAGACAACCATCAGAGTGCGTCTTTCCTATTGACCGTAATTTGACCTCGCACACCACTGTCTAGGAGGCCTAGGGCTGTGCTTAGTTGCACTGTTTTGCAACTAGTGCTGATTCTGTTCGCGCCCTTCAGCTTTGCAATGGGACCAGGTTTTCCGAACTGAAGTTCGACCCCATCAACCCGCCTCATTGACGAAATCCATTGGCGAGCTCCAACATGATCAATTGGAACTGGTACCAAAATGTACTCATCATTACCGTAACGAATTTCGCTCGTACGGTCGTCTATAGCTAGAACCTCATTTATGACACATCGCGGAGCAGCCCGCATCGACGGACCTGGTGTGTCGGGGTTCTCTACGATTGACATCAAGCACACCTTACTCATTTTGATCAGTGTAGGTACCGTTCTTCTAATGGCGGCCCAATATTTCTCTCAAAGAGGGCATCACTTACAACGACTACGTGGCTAACCAAAACGGAAGCAGCCGCCGTTCTCCTCTGGATTTAACTCCAGTGAGAACGACGGCTGGGACCTACTCACTCGAAAGTGAGCCCACCGTTCGTGGCAGTGGTCTTACTGCAAGCTTCCAATATCGTCTCGGCCGATCTCCAAGAGTCCCCATACTGGGTAGAGAGCGGTTCGGATTTCATCTGAAGACGGACCTGAGCCTGGCTCGTTATCCAGGTGATAGGCGCTGTTCAGAACTTCAATCGTCTCAGCGAACATTCCGAGGGCACCAAGCTCTGGTTCCATCACTCGCCAGAAGGCATAACCCTCAGCTTGGTGGATACGTGCTTTAGCCGTATCTCCTCCGGCGAGATCATCCTCAACCTTCGAGGCATAGCGCATCACTGCCTGCGAGTATGTGATTACAACGCCGCGCTTGACCAACGTAACGGCACTTGCAGCTGCTGCTGCGTTGCCTCGAAGCAATGCGTCTCGACCTGCGATCATCGCACCAAGAATGGCTTCGTTAGCCAAAGCGGTCTCACCGTCGGCGCCAAGGGTGCCGAAGTTACCGCCACGCTTGTTACCAGTTCCGTAAGGACCGCAGCTGCCTGCGGCACCATGGAAGAAGGCCCAGCCTTCGTCCCAGTTATGGACAGCGCCTGCCCAGTTTCCATCACCGGCTTTAGCAACAGCGGAGTTGAGTTCATGGGTTACGTAAGCCAGAAGTGCCTGGTTTTGCATACCCTTTTGTACGCCTTGCTTCCTTACGCCATCAGCTTCACCTTCGAACATCCCTGTTCCCTCAAGTGCTGAGGTGATGAATGCGTTCAAGGAGCCTGCAGCACCGTAGTAGTCATCGTGAGGGTGGTTCTTGCCCTCTGCTGATGCGAAGCCTCCAAGAGTCCGGAAGGATCCGTCGCTCTTTTCAGCATTCTTACCGTTGTTGTAGATATCAGCGACGGCGTCGAAGTCGATGGTGTCGGCTCCGAGTAGATCGTTCATGTCGCACATATCAAGCACTAGCAAGCGATGATTGTCGACGTTGGACGCGTAGTCATATCCACCTTCGCCGGCGGTCGCATCATCAGTAACTTCAGCACCCGTTGCCGGGGAGCTGGAAGATGCCGAGGAACTGCCAGAGGATGATGAACTACCGGAGGATGACGCGCTAGCAGACGCCGAAGCGCTGCTTGAGGCACTGCTGGAACCACTGCTGGAACCGGAACCACTGCCTGAACCGGAACCACTGCCTGAACCGGAACCACTAGATGAACTTGCCGAACCGACCTCACGAACTGAAGCTCCGTCATCTCCACACGAGGCGGCGACGAGAGCGAACGCAAAGACCAGTCCAAGCAATCTAAGCAAGGACGAACGTTTCATGTTTGGCTTCTCCATAAGAAGATTAGAAGGGGAATAACACTGGCATGATAAGGGTTCCTAATAGTAATTATCAACCATTAGTTTCTACTTCTTGCAATCGTAAAGATAATCTCGTGACGCCTGAGCCGCCGGGCGCTTTTGGTCAACGCTCTACCGAGCTACGCTCAATGCTTTCAGTACTAATAAAGCGTCGTTTGAGATAGATTTCAGGCAAATTAAATTTCTTCGCCATTTATGTTTGGCATGCTTATCATTTTATGTTAAACACTTCTGCAACGTACCTGCGGATCCTTTGGATCCCTCGCCTCTTCGTGCTGGGGCGAGTTGTGGGTCGGGTCCGGCCTGGTGGGGATTCCCCTCCTTGCCAACGCTTCCTTTGCCTGCCTCGGGCAAAACCCTCCAACGGCGTGGGGCGGACCCGCCCACAACAGGTCACTACTCCTAAGGCAAAATTGGTGCTTCACTGTTACCAAGGCATAGAACTATCCGACCGAACAATCATGCCGCCACTACTAACTTCAACCTAGGATCGATCTAATGACCGACACTCCAGAACTTGAGCATGGTGACGGACACGACGTTTCGCCAACTGGGGACACTCACTCCTTTCCCAGCGATGCAGAACTGTCTCGTTCGTTAATGGTGACTAGTGCTACTGGCGTGTTGTCAACTCTGACTTCAGAGGGCTACCCGTACGGCAGCCTGGTGTCTCACCTCGCTGACAGTGCAGGTAACCCAGTCATTCTCATTTCGGATCTGGCAGAGCACACAAAAAATGCCCGCTCAGACAATCGTGCAAGTTTGTTGGTTGACACGGCTCATACATCTGAAGGAGACCCTCTAGTTGGAGCAAGGCTGACGTTAATCGGGCAATTGCGGCTACTTGAAGGTGAAAGCGAATTAGAAGACAGGTACTTAACAAAGCACCCCTACTCAGCTGACTACGCAAACTTTAAAGATTTCAACTTTTGGAAACTAGACGTTGAACGCTGCCGTTTTGTTGGTGGGTTTGGCCATATGAGTTGGATGACTGCATCTGACTACTCCAATGCAGAAGAAGATCCATTTACTCATACTGCTTCAGGCGCTATCCAACATATGAATGATGATCACGCAGATGCAAACCTAATTTTCGTTCAAGAACGAGGCGGAATACCGAAAGCCAAAGAAGCTCAGATGGTGGGCGTAGACCGATACGGAATGACGTTTCATGTCCAGAGTGACTCTGGCGACAGGATGAGCAGAGTGGCCTTTCCTGAGGTCGCAAAGGAACCCGCCCAACTCGAGCCCTTTGTTATCGGTCTATTGCGATCACTGCGCAGCGAGATCTAGTTCCGCCAATTTCAAGTTAACTAATCAAAGTTGGCTGCTTGTCCCTTTGTCAACAATGTCAGGCACGCACAAAGGTGTTCCGGTAACCGGGTCGGGGATCACAACCGCAGCCAAGCCGAAGACCTCCTCCATCATTTGACCGTTGACCACCTCTTGAGGCGCGCCCTGGTTTACGATTTTTCCGTCATTCATTGCCACGACATGGTCTGCATAACGACAACCTTGGTTGATGTCGTGCAACACCATGACAATCGTTCTGCCTTCACTTCTATTGAGATCTCGCAAGAGGTCAAGCACTTCCACTTGATGAGCGATGTCTAGGTGAGTTGTCGGCTCGTCCAAAAGCATCAAATCTGTCTCTTGAGCAAGCGCCATTGCTATCCAGGCTCTCTGTCGCTGACCGCCAGAAAGGTGATCAACATATTCATCAGGGTCATCCTGAAGGCCAGTCAGAACCAATGCTTTCTTAACCGCGATTTCATCCTGCGTAGACCACTGGTCGAAAAGCCGCTGATGTGGGTAGCGGCCACGGCGAACTAAGTCCAAAACGGTGACACCAGATGGCGTTGTGGGGCCTTGCGGAAGTAAACCAATTCGTTTCGCTACAGCCTTAGTCGATTGATCATGGATGTCGCGTCCATTGAGCAGGACCATTCCGCCCACTGGTCGAAGGACTCTGGCTAGCCCCCGAAGACAGGTCGACTTTCCCGAGCCATTGGGGCCGATGATCGCCGTGATCTTCCCCTCCGGGACAACGAAATCAAGGTCGTCAACGATTCGCTTACTGCCATAAGAGAGAACAACCTCAGAGGTTTCAAGATTTACCATTTGAAGGCTCCTTTCAAAGTGCACGGTTATATCGAACAAGGATGAACAGGAAATAGGGGCCTCCCAAAGCCGCCGTCACAACGCCCACTGGGAGAGTGGTGGGCGCAAACAACTGCTGCGCAATTAAATCGCAGCCCAATAGAAACAGGGCCCCAACGAACCCAGTCAGGAGCAAGACCCCACCGGTCAAGGACCCCACGATCAATCTCACCATATGAGGTACAAGTAGAGCTACGAAACCTAGGGGTCCGATTACAGCCACGGCTAGGGCTGCATAAGCGGACGCCACCACAATAATGGCCATTCTTTGCATCTCGACTCGGCTCCCTAAACCCGTCGCTAATTCATCTCCAAGTTGGAGAAGTCGAAGCTTGGGAACAAGAAACAGCGCGAGCGGAGTTAATACCACGACACCCAAAGCGAGAATTCTAACGTCCGCCCATGAACTTCCGAAAAGACTCCCTATTTGCCAACGCGCTGCCGCAACAACTCGTTCGATCGGGTACTTCACCATTAAGTATGTGATGCCGGAAGCAAGCAACGCGTTGATTCCGATCCCAACAAGAACCAGTCGACTGCCGCTGATGCCCTGTTTCCAAGCCAACAAATAAATCACGACGGCGGTTAGTACCGCGCCAAGAAACGCTGCCCACGGCAGCACGCTTAAATCAGCGCCTGCCGTGAGTACAAAAACAGCGCAAAGAGCTGCGCCGCTATTAATGCCGATCACATCAGGTGAGACCAACGGATTACCCAGCAACGACTGAAATAACGCTCCGGACGTTGCCAAACAAAATCCAGCGAGCAGGGCAGCCACTACCCGTGGAAATCGCAAGGAGTTGACAATGAAATCGAACTCTCCCCCGCGGTTCCAAAAAGCAGTCTTTATAGCTTCAAACCCCGGAATCGGGTACTCACCTACTTCTAAACCTATGAGAGCTAACAAGACCGTCAGGGCCACAGTGCCGATGCATAAACGAAGTACCCGAAGGTCAGTCAGACTCGAGAAACTTCCTCGACGTAGGGACCGCTGAGAGATTGAGATTCGTCTGGAAAAGCTAATTGTTATTCCGACGCTGACAATCGCAATCACCATGTAGCTCAGGGTTTGCAACGACGGGGAAGTAAGCGTGAGGAGGTTCACAAGCCAGTAAGCCTCCTTGAGCGGACAAGAAAAATTAAGAAAGGAGCACCCACTAAGGCAGTGACTATTCCCACTTGGAGCTCAAGCGGGGACACCACCATACGACCAACAATGTCGGCCCCTAAGAGAAGACAGGGGCCCGAGGTGAGGCACATGGCGGTGACCCATCGATAGTCCGAACCGACTAGAGCGCGGGCTATATGCGGTACCGCCAACCCGACAAACGCTATTGGGCCAGCTATTGCCACGGCGGAGGCCGCTAGAACCACAGAAATAACACCCGCAGACAGTCGCACTAAACCAACTCGTTGACCGAGAGAAACCGCTGTCTCTTCTCCAAGAGAAAGAGTGTTTAGAGATGCTCCCAGGAGTAACGACCCGACTAAAGCCACGATGATCAGCGGCAACAGGAGGCGCACTTCTTCAGTGCCTCTACCGGTCAAAGATCCTGCTAACCAGAAACGAGCCTCATCTAGTGTTTCTTCGTCTAACAATAAAAGGGTTGACGTCCAAGCAGACAGCAACGCGGTAACAACAGCTCCGGCAAGTGCCAATTTGACTGGGGTTGCTCCTCCTGGCCCAACCTGAGCAACTAGATACACCAAAAAACCTGCGATAACGGCTCCAATAAAAGCAAACCAGACATACCCGCTTGGCGTGAGAATATTAAGTGCGTGAATCGCTGTCACCATCGCGAAAGCCGCGCCCGCATTAATTCCCAATATGCCAGGCCCCCCTAATGGGTTACGAGTCACTCCCTGAGTTATCGCGCCTGCAACAGCTAAACAACAACCGGAAACGATCGCCAAAAACGTTCGGGGTAGCCGCAATTTACGAACCACAACTTGGCTCGTGTCATTCGGATCAAAACTAAACAGTGCCGACCAAGCTTGACTCACATCAACTGAGACTGGGCCAACCATCAGACTGGCCAGGCTCATTAACGCAAGAACGACTGCCCCTCCCAAAACCCACCAAAACGGCTTACTCAAGCTCACCCTCACTCGTGCTTTTGATATCCCAGCCAAGTCCATTCAAACTCTTTTGATCTATCCGCCACAAGGCGTCCGCGCGGCTGAAAGAAAATCGCAAAAGTCGCTTTCCGTTACTTTCCATACCCCGTCTATCAAGTACACAATTCGGTCCAAGTCGGTGTAAGCCGCAGAGTCTCCGAAGTAAACATCATAAATAATCTTGGCCGAATCATTAGTAATTTCAGCTGCTTTGGGTCGCAACGTAATCCCATCGTTGTCCACAGCTCCTTGCTGATATGCATCATTAGCAGCGCGAAGTTGACTCGCATTTTCTAGGTGTGGCTCTTTTTCAGCCCAGCTAATTTCACTGCCGTACACCAAGCGGAACGCTTCCATGGCCAAAAGCTCTTCGGGGCTAGGGGGGTCCAATACTACGGTGACCACCTCCGAGATCTTTGGCACTAGCTCTTCAAGCAGCACATCGAGGCTGAGAATCGTCACGGTACCGAGCGCAGCTTGTAGCGCTGTGCCTCGATGCACCCAGACGATGTCTTGTCGTTGAAATGACGGCGAAGCCCCCAACAGTGATGACTCAGCCAAAACCTCTTTAACCGAAGAATCAGCTTCGATTAGCAGCACATCAACATCAAGCCGAGCGGCTACCTGATTAGTCAGTGGCGCCCATCTGTCGGTCCCTACTTCGTCGTCTAGGTCGGAGGGGTACACCAGCCCCAACTGTTTTAGGAATCGGGATGACGCCAGG
This sequence comes from uncultured Acidimicrobiaceae bacterium, assembly GCA_913020735.1. Lineage (GTDB taxonomy): Bacteria > Actinomycetota > Acidimicrobiia > Acidimicrobiales > Poriferisodalaceae > MedAcidi-G3. The sequence goes on along the minus strand of CAJWBN010000032.1, from coordinate 10,257 downwards.
CTGCTACCAGCAACTTTAATCTCGTTCTCGGTGTCAGCTTTCAACCATGCGAACGATGAGCCTTTTAGACTTGGATGCGGTCGGATTGCATCAAATATCGATGCTTGGGCCACCAAGATTGCTTGGTCTGCTTCAGCATCTAGCGATAAAGCAGACCCTAATAATTGGACATGTTCTTTCCAAGAAAGCTGTGACTGCTCCGTATCCGAGAGCCTTCCAACAGTAGGGGCAATCGCTGTCAAAGCTTCGTATTCACTGGGGCTCAGATCAGCTCGTGTTGCCAACACTAGATCTGGTTCAAGTTCTGCTAAGCGGTTGTAATTCAACCCATCATCATCTCCCCCGATGTCAGCAATTTCAAAATCGCCAAGCAGGCTGTGCGTCCAGGGTGATGGAAAGGCTTCGCTATTAGGTCTTGATGTCGTGACCGCTACGGGGACAAGTCCTAGCGCTATAAGAGAATCCTCTTCATATTCGCCAATAACGGCTACTCGTTCGACCTTAGCCGGCACCGATGTTTCACCGAATTGATGATTTACAGCTACCTCTTCCGGGAGATCGTCTTGCTCTAAGGTCTCCAATTCGGGCTCATCATTACCAAGTTGAGTTGTTGTTGCAGGCAGTTCTAAGACAACTACCTCATCTGAATCAGAGCACCCCAAAAGCTGCGCCACCAACAACAAAGACAGCAACGCCCGCGCTGGGGGCCTACCAGTAAGCATCGTGTGTCTTATGCCGTCGCTTCGGCTTGCAGTACTACATCAAATTCAAGTAGTTCTGCTCCGTGGCCAACTGGTTGCGAAGAGGCATCGGCATGTCCACGAGCAAATTCTGGTGAGTGCACCCACGCCATAAAGGCCTCCTCGGATGCCCAGCGCGTATAGACATACCAAGTGTTTCCGGTAGCGGGTCGCAGGAGTTCGAAATTCTCAAACCCTTCCATATTCTCGACTTCGCCGATCCTGGCCTCGAACCGTCTCAGCAGTTCATCACCAGATCCATCCGGTACCGTGATTGCGTTAATTCTCACAATGCTCATTGTCCTCATTCCCTCCAATTTTGACCCTGATCTAGCAAAGATTCCTTCGAAGCGCACATTGCTACTTCGGCGAGATAACTGGCGTAGACGCAAAGGGCGAGTTGATCAACACGCTCCACCGAAAATCGTGATCCCACCTCGAGCTTTACGACTACGACCCCAAGCTCTACATCGGCTCTCAAAGTGACACTTGTCGAATCTGCTACTTCCCGGTCACAGTCAAGATCATCGAAAAGCTGACGCAGTCGAGCCGAGTCGAGATCCGCTACGAACCACCGTTCGCCGGCTCGGTGCCGAGAACGGTATACACCAGCCACCGCATGCTCTAGCGTGCCTCGCGGCTCCACACTTCCTAACCAAGTTTCTACTTCCTCGGCTATAGGGCACGGCCCCTCAGCTACCAGATGTCGAAAAGTACATGGACTTAAGTCAGCGCGAGAATGTCCAGCAACCACAAGACGCGCTCCGTCAGTCCGTCGAAGCAATAGTTCCGCACCGGGTACCGAGTGAGCTAGCGCCGCAGCGGCTGTAACGATGTCTTTGCCGATCATCTAGACACCTCTTGTCGTTGCCTCGCTTCATCAAGAACTAGCGCTAATTGCTCAATTAGAGAGCCAACTCGAGGTCCATTTCCTAGAAGCCACTGATCATCAAAGTGAACAACAGCTCCATGCTTTCCCGCGGGTGTCTGAGAAAGACCCCCGATAGTCATCAAACCGTTGGGCCCACCAACCGAATCAAGTCCAGCCGACGGAACCAATACAACATCAGGCGCTACCACCATCAGACCTTCAGCTGAAATGCTTTCGCTGCTGTCTATATCTAAAACCGCTGCCATACTTTCCCCACCGGCTGCCTCGATAATCCAGTGAGTAGCAGAGTTTCTGCCCAGAACTAGCTGAGTGCTAGCGCCACGCAAGTACAGCGATACAACTCGAGGCCTGCTACTCGGATCAGTAACAGTTGCTTTGCCAATATCTGCGGCGACTTTGTTCGCCAACTCATCACCCAATTCGGGGATACCAAGCGCTTCAGCTACGGCTCGAATTTTTTCTGGCGGGCCCTCAGGGCCGGATCTATTGGGCACGATTACTACTGGAAACCCCAATTTCCTCAGGTCATCGATTACGCCAGGCGGGCCCGCAATTTCAGTTGCGAGTAGAACAGTTGGCGAGTAGGTAGCAATACTCTCGGCCGTTAGCGCTCGTTGATATCCGATCTCCGGTAGCGCGTCAGCTTCTGGTGGATAGGTAGCAGACAGATCAGTGGCCACAACTTGGCTGCCAAGTCCCAATGCGAACACGACTTCGGCGACAGTGCCATCCAAGGGGATGATTCGGTCAACTGAATTAACGATGACTTGAGTTCCAGTTAGATCCGTGACAATGGCAGGTAGAACTGGCTTCGGGCCAGTGGCACCTTCAGGTTGATCCACTTGGGATGAAGTCCCTTTCGCCTCCTCAACTACTGACGTGCCAACAGCTTCATTTTCTAAGACTGCGCGGTCAACTTCTTCTACTCCGTCATTATCGGCACATCCAAGAAGAAATATAGGAACCAACCAAAACGACTGAAGCAATAAACGCTTCCCAATTGTCGGTTCTTTGGAGCTCAGAAACACCCGGAGCCTCAGCCTTATCCGCTTCTCAGGCCTACTTGGCCATTAATGATAGGTATGCCTATCACTTATGGTCTCGACCGTGCAACATCCCGATAGGGCGCCAAGCAAAGTCGTAAACTTGACACATGACTCTTCACTGGAAAGGAACTGGCGTCGAAGTACACAAAGTTGTGGTCGGGCCTTACGAAAATAATGTGTTCACTGTGAGGTGCACAGAGACGGGTGAGGCTCTTCTAATTGATGCCGCCAACGAACACGAGCAACTTTTGGAACTTTGCCAAAGTCTTGGAGTAAGAACTGTGGTCGAAACTCACGGCCATTGGGACCATATTCAAGCTATTCCAGCAATCCGAGACGCGGGCTACGAAGTAGGAGTCGCTGCCGAGGATGCAACCATGTTGCCTAGTTACGACTTCATATTGGAAGATGATTCGATAATAGAAATTGGGCGACTTCGAATTAGGACCATTCACAACCCAGGCCACACTCCGGGTTCGATGAGTTTCCACGTTGAGGAAACTCCTTTGTTGTTCTCAGGAGACACCCTTTTCCCAGGCGGTCCCGGCGCAACCGACTTCGACGGTGGCGATTTTCAAACAATCATCAAAAGCATCGATGAGCGGATGTTCTCAAAGTTCTCGTCAGACACTGTCGTTCTGCCCGGTCACGGCGACGACACCACAATCGGCAACGAATCCCCTCAACTCCAAGAGTGGGTCGACCGCGGGTGGTAGACAACTAACCAGTCGCTACGCGTCGCGCTAAAGAACGAAAAGCCATAGTAAAGGTCACCAAACCAAGCCCCACTATTGCGGCCATTGCTTTGACCAACATCATCAGTTCCCAGCCTTCGGACAGAACCGACCTCATGCCCTCAAGCAAGTACGTGACGGGGTTCCAAGCCGCTACTGTTTTCAGCCATCCGCTCATCAGATTCCTCGGCAACATGCTTGGCGTCAGGAAAGCAAACGGAAAGAAAATCAAGAAAGCCGAATTGACTGCGGCGGGATTGCCGGTGCGCAAAGCAACCGTGTATGGGAAACCCGTGAAAGCAAGACTCCATGCCATCGCAAGAAGGACAAAAACAGCTAAGCCAGAGATTCCGGTTCCAAAACTGACGCCGACCGCGAAACCTAAGAGCAACACAACTCCGGCTAAGGCCGCCGCCAGCACAATATCTGCCACCATCAGCCCCAATAGGAGCGAAACCCGCCGGATTGGAGTTACCAGCATTCGATCCAGATATCCACTTTGAATATCGGTTACCAACATGTTCGCTCGCGATATTCCAGTTACTGCAAATACGATCGCCACTGGCAACTGAAACGCTCGATAATCGATACCCGGCTGTCGCTCTACAAATGCTTCGAGCGCTCCAATATTCACAACAAAAAAGAAGATCGGAATAGCCAAAGCTGGCCCGATGAACTCAGGTTCTCTTGAGAGACTTCTGACAGCTCGACGGGCAACTGTTCCAATATCGGCAAGAAAAGTACTGCGTCGAGAAATCGGTTGCCTAGAGGGATCCATTAGTCGATCTCACTTGTCAATCGATGTCCTGTGGCTCGAAGAAAAACATCATCAAGCGAAGGCGTTCTTACAGTGAGCGATTGAGGTGAAATACCTTGTCGGCTGAAAGCAACGGCGACGTCGGCTACCAAACCCGCCCCATTTGCGGTTGAAATCGTTATTCCCCGTCTGCCGATGGTGACGTCATCAACTCCGCCAAGAGCATCGGCAATATCGGCAGCTTGATGCAATTTGTCTGCTAGTTCCACCACAATGACATCAGACCCGACACTCCTCTTCAGCTCAGTCGGCGTGCCTTCTTGGACGATGCGACCCTCATCAATGATGCCGACTCGATTGGCTAGAGCGTCGGCTTCTTCGAGGTATTGCGTGGTTAAGAAAACCGTTACTCCGTAGGTCTCGTTGAGGCGTCTGACTTCATCCCAAACCCTGACTCTGCTGACTGGGTCCAAGCCCGTTGTCGGCTCATCTAGAAACAAGACTTCCGGATCATGAATAAGTCCAGCGGCCAAATCCAATCTTCGTTTCATTCCGCCGCTATAGGTCTGCACCCAATCATCAATAGCGTCGCCTAGGTCAGCCAGTTCAATCGACCGACTGACTCTGTCCGCACGATCTGTTGGCTTCAGTCCAAATAACCGAGCCTGCAGATCTAGAATCTCTCGGCCACTTTGTTTCTCGTCTAAAGCAGCTTCTTGGAGCGCGACTCCAATTCGGATTCTTACTTCTGCTGAATGTTTCACCACGTCGTGGCCCGCAACCATCGCTGAACCAGCGCTAGGAGCAAGCAAGGTGCACAAAACCCTTACCGTTGTCGATTTGCCGGCTCCATTTGGGCCTAAGAAGCCGTAAATTTCCCCTTTAGGTATCTCTAAATCAACTCCATTGATCGCGAAATTACCGCCGAATTTTCGCACAAGCCCGCGCGCCTCGATGGCAAGGTCAGTCATTAGTTCAACATTACCGGAGGCACTCTGACAGAACGAATGGCTACGACACGTTGACCTGCCTAGTGCTTCTACTACTACGGTTACCTCATGACTAACACTTGGAGCTACGAAGGGTTAGCCGAGGCATCCCGGGCGGATCGTATCGACACCGTCATCTTGGCATTCACAGATCATTACGGCCGTTTAATGGGCAAACGACTCGATGCCGAGTTCTTTCTTGAAGATCCCACCGGCACCCATGCATGTGACTACTTGTTGACCGTCGATATGGAGATGGAACCCGTTGATGGGTTTTCTTTTTCGAACTGGGATCTCGGCTACGGAGATCTCCACCTTGCGCCGGACATGAACACCATTCGACCTATCCCTTGGCTAGATAGCACCGCGTTAATCATGTGCGATTTGCTTGATCACCACGGAAATCCAATTTCGGTAGCTCCCAGATCAATTCTTCGTCACCAAATTCAGCGTCTAGAAAATTTCGGCGTGAAAGCAATGGTGGCATCAGAACTTGAATACTTTCTTTACCGGACGAGCTACCGAGATGCTGCCTTTGCCGGCTACGACAATTTGGAACCAGCAGGCTGGTATGTCGAGGACTACCACCTACTTCAGGGATCCCGAACTGAAGATCTCAATGGAGCTTTTCGTCGCCACCTAAAAGACATGGGTATCCCGGTCGAGTCGACCAAGGGCGAATTTGGTCGGGGGCAGCATGAACTCAACATTCGTTGGTGCGATGCTCTCGAGATGGCGGACCGCCATGTTCTGTTGAAACAGTGCGTTAAAGAAGTCGCTGACCAAAGGGGTGCTGCGGCAACTTTCATGGCCAAACCTCACGGATCCGAAGCCGGATCTAGTTCCCACCTACATCTGAGTCTTTGGTCCATGAACCAAGAGGAGAATCTGTTTGCTGGCGGAGTCAAGCTAGCTGGACTAGACGTTTCTGAAACCTTTGGCAGCTTCTTAGGAGGCTGGCTATCTCACCTTCAAGAACTAATGCCATGTTTCGCACCAACAGTGAATTCTTACAAGCGGTATCAATCACAATCTTGGGCCCCGACTGGTTCTGCGTGGTCTCCGGATAACCGAACAGCAGGATTCAGAATCGTGGGCGAGGGGCAATCACTTCGAATTGAATGTCGCGTCCCCGGGGCAGATGTAAATCCTTATCTGGCCTATGCGGCAGCTATAGCTGCCGGATTAGAAGGACTTGAATCTCAAACAGAAGCTCCACCTCCTCTTCAAGGCGATGCGTATCAATCCCAGATCAATCCATTGCCGAGCAACTTGCGAGAAGCGACTCAACTTTTCAGTTCAAGTTCTTTTGTTAGGGATGCATTCGGGGATGAAGTTGTCGACCACTACAGCCATTTCTGGGCCAACGAAAGCGCAGCTTTCGAAGCCGCTGTAACGGACTGGGAGCGCAAGAGGTATTTCGAACGCATATAGAGAGTGTCGGACTTAGGCGCGGGCTAGTTGTCTATAACAGCAGGGCGTTTCTTACCCGTCTCGGTTACTTGTTCAAATGCGTAGGCGAGTTCTAAGACTGAACGGTCATCACGGCTTCTTCCGACAATTTGCAGCCCAACCGGCAAGCCTTCAGGAGTAAAGCCAGCTGGAACCGAGATAGCCGGGTGAGTGGTCGTAGTGATGTCGCTGCACGACCTCATCCAATCGATATAGGTGTTGAAACGAACACCTTCAATCTCTTCGATGTATTCAATTTCTTTAGAGAACGGCGGTACCTGCGTGACTGGACAGGCCAGAAAGTCGATATCTGACATGAAGCTTTGAAGCCGGCTAAACATTTGAGCCTGCTTGAAACAGGCTTCTCCGTGATCCTTCATCGACATTTCCAGGCCTTTTTCAGCGTTCCATATAACAGTTTCTTTCAGTTGGTCTCTATGTGTTTCCAACAAGGATGCATAGCTATGAGCAAAAATTTCAGCGCGAAGAGTTTGAAAGATCTCGGGTGCGTCCGACAGGTCTGGCCAACTCTCGACTATCTCACAACCTAAGTCCGATAGGTGATCTGGAACCGCAGCAAGGGCAGTGCGGACGGCAGGGTCTACCGGTAAACCTCCTAGATCTGGTGACCAGGCAACTTTGGTTCCAGCAAAATTTCGTTCTAGCGATCCTGAAAATATTTCCGGCGACTCAATATTGGAACTAGGCGCAAGCTGATGCGGGCCAGCGATTGCTTGCATAAAAAGTGCGATGTCGCTGACCGATCGGGCCATGGGCCCCTTAGTCGCCATCGGTATCCATAGGTTGCTGCTCGGGACAGTCGGAACTCGACCACCGGATGGTCGGAAACCAACGACATTGCAGAATGAAGCCGGATTTCGCAGTGAACCACCCAAATCAGAGCCATCAGCGAGAGGCAGCATGCGGGCAGCCAAAGCAACTGCGGCACCGCCGCTACTACCACCACAGGTCTTGGAAGTGTCATACGGGTTAGAGGTAACTCCAAATACCTCGTTGAACGTTTGGGATCCCGCACCAAATTCGGGGGTGTTGGTTTTCCCAACCATGATCGCCCCAGCATCGCGAATACGTTCAACGATTAGGTCGTCTTGATCAGGCACTCGGTCCTTGTATATAGGTGAACCTAGGGTTGTAAGTACACCTGCAGTGTCAACCAGGTCTTTATGAGCGATTGGCAAGCCATGCAGCAGACCTAATTTCTCACCTCTGGCTTGAGCATCATCTGCTTCGAGAGCCCTTTCATACGCAGCTTCGGGGATCAGTGTGACGATCGCGTTGAGTTCGGGGTTGACTTTCTCAATGCGTTCGAGGTGTGCCGCCAAGAGTTCTCGGGCGCTCACCTCCCCTGACTCTAGGAAACTTCGCATTTCGATCGCAGTCAGTTCACACAATGGCTCGTTTGTCACCGACGTATTCCATCACAAGATATGGAAAGGTAAGCACCAAAGGCCGGAAGTCACTGAAAACCAATCAACCGCCTGCGCACGGCTAGCTGCCAATGCATCTACGATCATTAAATGACAACTGAAAAAGAGGCACGAACTCAGACCACAATAGAGCTGCTACAAACTCTTATCCGCAATGCGTGTGTCAACGATGGGACGCCGACATCGGGGAACGAAGTTCTTAACTCTGACGCTTTAGAGACCTTCCTTGAAGGTCCTGGCGTCGATATTGAGACATTTGAGCCAACACCGGGTCGAAAATCTCTGGTGGCTCGAATTGCTGGCACAGACCCCAACGCACCCAGTCTTTGCCTTATGGGACACACGGATGTCGTCCCGGTCAACCCCGAGGGTTGGGAGAGAGACCCATTTGGGGGAGAACTCATAGACGGCGAAGTGTGGGGACGAGGAGCCGTTGACATGCTCAACTTAACTTCTTCACAAGCAGTCGCCTTTAAACATCTCGCCGACAGCGGATTTCGGCCTTCCGGTGATTTTCTATACTTCGCAGTAGCCGACGAAGAATCTGGTTCCGCCCATGGTGCGCAATGGATGGCCGACCATCACCCAGATGCGATTATGGCCGACTACGTATTAACCGAAAATGGTGGTCTACACACTGGGACCTCCGAGCAACCGTATATAGGAGTCAATATTGGTGAAAAAGGTGTCGCCTGGCGAAAGCTCCGCGTCAAAGGCACTCCTGGGCACGGCTCGGCACCATTTAAGTCAGATAACGCTCTGGTGAGGGCAGCCGGGGTTATTCAACGTCTCGCTGATTACCGACCGCCCGCGCAATTTCACGAACTTTGGCGCCAACAAGTAAGCATTCTCGACGTCGATGAGGAGACCAAATCAATCATGCTCGATGCTGACCGGATCGATGACTGGCTGGATTCTCATCCTGTGGAAGGTGTAGCTCGGCACTTCTATAGCTGCACTCACACAACCTTTTCACCCAACTTGGCTGAGTCAGATCGGAAGATGAAGACCAACGTCATTCCCGATGAAATAGACATCAACGTGGATATTCGCACACTGCCCGGCGAGTCAACAGCAGAAGTTCAAGCCCATCTCGATAGCGCTTTAGGTGAGTTAGCAGGGCAGGTTGAGGTGGAAATAATCATGAACGACCCGGCAAGTGTCAGTCAGATGGACAATCCAATGTGGGACACACTCCAAAAAGCCGTTAACCAACCTTTTCCAGCTGCTCGACTTTCACCTCAATTCGTCGTCGGATTCACAGATGCTCGCGTATACCGAAACCTTGGATCAGTGGCTTACGGCGCTGGACTTTTCAGTCCAGACTTAAAATCGAGTGACTTTATGACCCGCTTCCACGGCCACAATGAACGGATCGATGTTGAGTCTCTGAGTTTGACAACGCAATTTTGGCTCGATGTTTGTCGAGATTTTCTTGACTAAACACCGGATGTACTTACCCATAATTCTGACAGTTGAATTTGCACTATCTAGACAGTGCTAATTACTCAAAGGCGCCAATACAATGGGGCCTATGGCACCGCCACTCTTCGAGATTGAGGCACTCGAAGTTCGGGCCGCTGAAGGTCCGAACATCTTGCACGGAGTTGATCTAACGATTAACTCCGGTGAGATTCACGCGGTTATGGGTCCGAACGGATCCGGTAAATCAACGTTGGCGACAACGCTCATGGGTTCCCCCGAATACCAAGTCACAGGTGGAAATCTTCGCCTTCACGGCGATGAAATAGCTGATTGGGATGCGGACGTTCGCGCTAAAGCTGGCATGTTCCTAGCGTTTCAGTACCCACAAGAAATCTCCGGAGTCTCAGTGCGTAACTTCCTTCGGCAGGCCGCCTCCGCAAGACGCTCCGAAGATGTCTCAGCCATCGATATATATGTAGCCATGCAAGAGTGGATGGGTCGCCTAGATATGGATGCCTCATTCATGGACCGCTACCTAAACGAAGGTTTCTCTGGAGGAGAAAAAAAGCGAAACGAAATACTTCAATTAGCGATTCTCCAACCTGAGTTCGCGATTCTTGATGAAACAGATTCCGGCCTTGACATTGATGCTCTCAAAGTGGTCGCGAAAGGTGTGCGCGAAGTTCAGCGGGAGAAACCAGAAATGGGTGTTCTCTTAATCACCCATTACCAACGTCTGTTATCTGAGATCAAGCCTGACCATGTCCACATACT
>CAJWBN010000031.1 GCA_913020735.1 uncultured Acidimicrobiaceae bacterium | reverse complement strand
AGGGCTCTTCATCATTCCGAGTGTCGACCCTTCCTAGTTGCCAGTTTGTTCTGACCGCCAACGATCCGATGCTTCCTGAAGGGTCACGAATTTAACGTCTTCGCGTTTTCCGATTTCGTCAAACAAAGCTTCAAACATCAGCATGCGATGACCGCGCCCAATCACTTGTGGGTGCATTGTGTAAGTCAGGAGTCCTCCGGGCTCATGCTCACGCGCCCAGTCAAGATCTCCTAGCCATGTCTCTAGAACCGCCGAGGCAGGAGTCAGATTGCCTCCTTTGGGAGGAATGTACTCAAACCAAGGGAAGTCATCGAGATGCCAAGCGATCGGCAACTCCACAAGGTCAACTTCTGTCCCCCAAGAAACGCCGACACCCTTTTCCCATTGATCTCCGGTTCTGCACCAATAGGGTCGAACATCGTGACCCATCAGCGAAGAGTCGTATGAAAAGCCTTCCTGAACTAATAGGTCGAAGGTATGTTCGCTGACATACCAGCCAGGAGACCTCCACCCAACAGGTTTCTCACCAGTCAATGAATGCAAAATCGAAGTCGCATCTTGCAAAACCTCTAGTTCCTGTTCGCGGCTTAGTCGAGCAGGGCTCTCATGGTGATTGCCATGGTGTCCAATCTCGTGCCCGCCCGCAACTATGTCCTCCACAAGGTCTGGGTATGTAGATGATGTCAAGCCTGGAACAAAAAATGTGGCCTTAGCAGAGCGTCTTTCTAACAGTTTGAGGATTCGGCGAGTTCCTATTACCCCGAACTCACCTCTACTAAAAGCTGTCCTGTCTTTGCCCCCCATCCACAACGACACAGTGTCGACATCGAAGCTGAGGCTGACTGAGAATTGATCTGACACAGCAAGATTCTCGCATCTACCAATCAGTCTTGTTCTGTAAAAGTTCAGAGAACGGGGTATTCCTATCTGGCCCGGGTTCTTTTGGAAGACCTAAAACTCGTTCTCCGATGATGTTTCGCTGAACTTCATCGGTACCTCCGTAAATGGAAGGAGCAGGCGAAAAGACCGCCATCTCTTGAATTACCCCGCCAGTCGCGGCTTGATCACCCCATAGAACCATCTCTGGTCCAAGGATTGCTCCTGCCAGCTCGCGTGTTCTGTGAAGCGCTGAGGTCATGAGTAGTTTCGCCAGATTCCCCTCGCCTCCGGTTTGCTGATTCTTATTACGCGTTCGTTGCGAATTCATTCTCATCAGCTCGAGTTCTGTGTGCAGCTGTGCCAGTTCTTGGCGAATGCGGGTGTCATCAAGTTTTTCGCGCTCTTCAGCCAGATCTCGGAGGAGTTGGAAGGTTCCGGGACCCACACCACCTGCTGCTAAGGCCAGCCGCTTCCCCACAAATGAACCTGCTGGTTTTTCTAGGTGACCAGCAATGCTGCCTGGATGAGCGGCGGCGTACGCCATTCCGTGTCCACCGCCTATTCCGGCACGTTCGACCATGAGCGTCGTGTTGGCTACACGCCACCCTTCGTTGAGGTCACCAATTAAGTCACTTTGAGAAACTCGGGCCTCGTCTATAAAGACTTCGTTGAATAAAGACCGACCGGTCATTTCTCGCAACGGTCGGATTTCGACCCCCTCTTGGTCCATGGGGAAAGCGAACCAGCTAATTCCTCTATGTTTTGATGCGTCGGGATCTGTTCGAGCGATCAACATTCCGTAGTCGGCGTGTTGCCCTTCGGAAGTCCAAACTTTTTGACCGGTGATCACCCATTCATCACCATCGCGCACTGCTTTAGTCTGCAACCCTGCCAGATCACTACCGGCTCCTGGTTCCGAAAAAAGCTGGCACCAAGAGTCCGTTCCATCGAGAATTTTGGGCACATATTTCTCGATCTGTGATTCATCTCCGTGGGCGAGAATTGTTGGAGCTGCCAGCATCATTCCCAAGCCTGCTGGAGAACCTATAGAACCATTCTCTCTTAAGGCTGCGGCAAGAACACGGGTCTCAGCTCGGCCCCACCCTTTACCAAACGGTTCCGCGAGACCAGGATTGCTGAACCCGGCCAAGGAAAGTCGTTGCCACCACTCTCGAACTGGTAGTTCAGGGTCCCAGTTGGCGTCTATCCATGCATCAATTTCAGCGCGCAACTCATTACTCATGTGAAAGCTCCGATAGGGGGTTGATAACTGAGCGTCTTCTTGCGTCCATCACGCTACCTGCGGCTGAGGTTAGAGAACAGCCTGTGTCCGCGGTAACTTCAGATCTACTAGTTCATCCAATGGGGGCAAAGTTGACCGATCAGGCTCGAATAACAATCGATCGCATTAATCACTATCGAGACACCGTCCGGGCCTACCAAGTGAAAATTGATGGTCAGGTAGCCGGGCGAATCAAAGATAGTAAGCAGGAGACGTTTGAGATCTCACCTGGAACTCATCAAATCAGAGTTCGACTCATGTGGCTTCAAAGTCCTTCCGTTCAAGTTCATTTAGAAGAGGGCGACGAGGTTAGATTGCGGACGGGACCCAATGGAGGGATCCTTCAGGCTTGGCGAATTTATTTCGCCCCGCACACCGCTATGTTCCTAGAAGAGAGCGACTCTTAGCCCGCCATCAGGTGTTCAAGCACAACAGCCACTCCGTCTTCGTCGTGGCTGGGGGCTATGTCACCGGCTATTGAAAGTACGTCCGGGTGCCCATTCTTCATCGCCACAGAATGTCCTGCCCATAAGAACATCTCTATGTCGTTGAGTCCATCCCCAAATACCCATGCTTTCGATGCGTCTATTCCATTAGTAACCGCTATCTCACCCAACCCCGATCCTTTACTGACACCAGAAGCGACAATCTCAGGGGTCTCAAGACCAGAGGGTCGCACCTCAGTGCCATCAGGCATTTGGGAACTCATTACTTCAATCGCCTTCATCGGGGCTAAGTCTTTGCAATCTAAGAGCCATGTAAGAACCGGGCCGTCTAGCGCTGACAAAACATCTGGAACTCGAACCGGGATCATCGAAAAATCGGCCGGGAAGTCGTGAGTGAAGTGATCATCCCAGATGTGCCGGCCGTCTGCCATATCTGCTGCTAATCCAACGTCGGGGATTAGTTTTCTGGCGAGCTGAGCGCTCGCTCTGGTCTGCTCTTCGGTCATAGCGTTGAGCTTCAAAAGCTTGCCATCGGCTTTGTGTATGGAAGCTCCGTTCAAGCAGACGCAATAATCGACTACACCCAAACTGTTTACAGTCTCTGTTACAGCCCTCCATGGTCGACCCGTAGATAACGCGATGATGCATCCCTGATCCTTTATTTCTCTAACCGCTTGTCGAACTCTCGGCGATAGAGAACCATCGGACCGCAACAAAGTGCCATCCATGTCAAAGGCAATCAGCTCAGGAAAAGCACTCACAATTGAGCACCGTACATCGGATCCAACACAGTGAAGATCTACGCGTCAATAGTTCCACCATCTACTTTGAAGTCGGTGCCAGTTATGTGCCAGGCAGCCTCGCTAGCGAGAAAAGCCACATATCGGCCTATGTCATGAGGCTCTGGTATTCGACCGGTCAGATTGGGGGTCGCATTTTCTATTGCCCAGCGTTGCACTTCGTCCCAACCTTCAACGTCGTGGCGGCTGGCTCGCCTCTCTAACATCTCTCGGACTTCGTCAGTGGCGATAATGCCCGGGCTCACTAGGTTCGCAGTGATACCTGTTCCGCGAAGATGTTTCGCCAGACTCCTCACCGCCACTGGCAAGGCAGCCTTCGAGGCGTAGTAGTCGGGGTTTTCTTTGCCTGGTTTTTCTGTACCTACGGTGCCGAGGAATATGATTCTTCCCCAACCCCTCGCCTTCATTGACGGCAAGGTCCTTTGAGTAAGGCGGACTCCGGAAACAACATTGGTTTCCCAGGCTTCGTGCCAGCGTTCTGCAGGGTCATCCCAAGTTGTTTTTGCTGGCGCTCCATAGTTATTGATGAGAACGTCAATCGAACCGCACCTCTGTTCCACCAGAGAGACTATGGACTCAACGCCTTCCGGTGTTAGGAGATTTCCATGAACGTCGATAGCTTCCCCACCACTATTTCGGATTTCTTCCGCGACAACGGTTCCTTGACCTTCTTGATGCCCGTGGACCGCCACAATGGCCCCTTCTTGGGCCAAAATTCTCGCTGTGCCCGCTCCCGTTCCCCGATACGAACCGGAAATCAAAACCACCTTGCCGTTTAACCCAAGATCCATTTGGAGCTCCTTAGCATTTAGTTGATCGCTTTTGCCGTGGCTGTCGCTATGTCTAACAGCCGATCGTTGTTTCCAACATCGACGATTCTGACTCTGCTCGTAACTTCACCCTCGTCCACTCTGAGCAGCTCTCCTTCAACTCGGAAGGGGCCTGATTTTGCTTGAGACAGGTAATGGACTTCCGCTGCAAGGCAACGCATCGGTAATCCTGTTGTCAAGAAACCAAGGTGGGTAGCCATAGCGTCCACTAATACCGCTACAGCACCACCTTGGATAGATCCAAAAGAGTTGTGGATACGCGAATGGTGAGGCAATCGAATTACAGCTTGGTCAGGGTCTGTCTCAATTAGCAGATAGTCATCAAGCATCGGTCGATTTGTTAACTCTTCCTCGCCCCCGTAGTCGACAGTCCTGCCTTTAGCCGTTCCTACACTTGGATTGTCACTACGCCCGGGCAAACGAGCGTAGGTGCATGTTGACCGAGCAACTTCGCCAAGGTCGTCGCTGATGTGTGTTTCTGTAACAACATTGTTTTTACCAATCCGCAGTGGCTGACACTTGGCTACGACTTCGGAGCCTTCTGCACGTCGACGAATCACGGTCCCCAATTCCAAGGTCGCTACCCAGTCGGGCTCGACCTGCAGCACTCCATGGTGCCCAGCTACTGAATCAACGAGGGTGGAAATTGCACCAAGGCGAAGCCACCCTCCAGCATCGACTAAATCAGGCAAGATTGGCATTGTGGCGCTTACGTTGCCTTCATCATCGACAAGATGACGCAGGCGCAAATGGCGGAGGATGTGGTTCTTTGGAGGGTATGACCGAGCCACGCTACGAGTTCTTTGAAACTAAGAGCTGCTCTAGCTGACCCCATAGTTCAGCGGTCGCCTCAGACAAAGCGGCGAGGTCTCCGCCGTTGGCAATAAGGAATTGGGCCACCGCTCTTCGTTCTTCATCAGATGCTTGGGAGTCGATACGAGCAAGCGCGTCCTCACGTTCTATACCGCGTTGCTCTTGAAGCCGTTCGAGTCGGTCAGCCATTGGCGCCTCAACTACAACGACAACTTCGTAGGGGTGTTTCGTGTCATAGCCGAGCCGACTTTCGACAAGAACCGCCATGTCATAGACCACTATCGCGTCATCTCTTTCCAAAGAATCTGCGGTTTGGTCTAGCAACTCATTGATGGCTGGGTGGGAGATCTCTTCAAGAGCCGCTAATTGGTCTGCTTCGCCAAAGACGATTTCTGCCAAGGCTGCTCGATCTATGCCTCCATCTGTCCCTGCGACACCCGGGCCGAAACGGTCAATAACAGCTGATACAGCAAGCCCTCCTGGTTCAAGGATCTTACGTCCGAGGGCATCAACATCAATAACGTCGGCACCTAGATCCGACAACAAGCCACCAACCGTGGACTTACCTACTCCCATACCGCCTGTGAGGCCGACAACAAGCATTAAATCAACAACGACTATCCACCGACGCGCCCTTCAGGTGCATCGGTTGCCGGACCTGCGAACGCCTGGGCTATTTCCATCCATTCTGCTGCCAGGTCGCCTCGAATTTCGAGTTCTGCTTCTCTTGCTCGGCGTCGTTGCGTCACAACAAGGCAAAACTCATAGGCGTCGGCGGAGACCATCTCTTCCGAGTCATCGGGACCCCACTCCCAGACATCTCCACTTGGTGACGTTAATTCAACTCGTATAGGTGTCTCTGGAGGCTGAAGACCCCTGTTCACGTAACTCCATCCCCGGGTCGTCACCCCGATATGCGCAACATGCCGGAGCCGCTCCGTTCTTGGGTATTCAGCACCAAAGGTGTCAGCTATGTCATGACTATGGGACCAGGTTTCCATCAGTCGGGCTGTGGCGAAGGACAGGGCGCTCATATCGGGTCCGAACCAAGGAATGCGGTCTTTCGGTTCTATAGCTCGAAACGCTTCAGTCATTCGAAGCCGTTCATCAGCGAACCAACTCCACAAATCACTTCCGCTCATTTCTCGAACATCGAGACCTCCAAAACTATGGAGATCTCCTTCTCCTCGAAGCATCTGTTGCTTAGTTTCTTCAAATCCGACTGGATCCAAAACGGCAAGGCTGGCCGCTACATCTGCCATACCTAGATGGATGATGGTTTCATGGGTATCCCAACCGTCAGCTGGTGTCGGCAGTCTCCACTCATCTTCGGTTAGCCCCGCAACCACTTCTCGCAGTGCTTCTGTCTCTGCATCAAGATCGTCACATATTCCCCTCATGTGGCTGACCCTACACTGCTACAGCGCTGCACTTCTGATTGAAGCGATTTGGCGGCTACCGTAATCAAGAGCGACACCCCTTCGGAGGGATAGTGACAACTCCTCTTTGGACTCCAAGTTCAACTCGACGCGAGACCTCCAACCTGTGGACTTTTGCCAAATCCGTCGGCATCCCTTTAGAAATCAACTCTTACAGCGATCTCCATAATTGGTCATTGACCGAAAATACTTCTTTCTGGAGAGCAGTGTGGGACTTCGCGTCTGGTGTGGGGGACCTTGGCGAGGTCGGTCTCAGAAAAGATGGGATAGCAGATTCACAATTTTTCCCAGACGCAAAACTCAACTTGGCCGAAAACTATTTACGCCGCTCTGGAGATGATCTTGCTCTGATTTATCGAGGGGAAAACGTTGTAGAGGAATCTCTAACGTTCTCAGAACTGAAGATCGCTGTCGGACGCGTTCAACAAGCTCTTAGGTCAGAAGGCGTTGAGCCTGGTGACCGAATCGCAACACTTCTGCCCAACGGTCTGGAGGCAGTGATCATATTTTTGGCGGCGGCGAGCATAGGAGCAATTTATTCATCAACCAGTCCAGACTTCGGAACCGCAGGTGTGCTTGATCGTTTTGGACAAATTCGACCCAAGGTTCTTGTCGCAACCGATAGCTACTCTTATTCGGGCGTTCGACACGACGTGACCGGGAAAGTCGCTCAGATAGCTAGCGAATTACCCTCGCTTCGACGCGTCGTGTTGGTGAGCTATGACGAAACCCCTATCGAGGCTTCCATTCCTCTGGCAGTGGGTTATGACGACTGGATAGCTAATACGGCAAAGAGTGAGCCGGAATTCGTTCGCCTAAGTTTCGATCATCCGGTCTATGTTTTGTACTCGTCTGGCACGACCGGGAAACCGAAATGCATTGTTCACCGAGCTGGTGGCGTATTACTCAAACATTGGTCTGAGCATTTACTTCACTGCGACCTTAAATCTGGCGATCGTTTGATGTATTTCACGACTACCGGGTGGATGATGTGGAATTGGCTAATCGGTGGCCTGGCAAGCGGCGTCTCCCTGATTTTGTATGACGGGTCGCCCTTTTTCCCCAACCCGTCACGTTTGTTTGACCTTGCAGATGAGCTGCAGCCTCAGCTTTTCGGTGTGAGCGCTAAGTTCATTGAAGCAGCGATGAAAGAGGGTTTGCGGCCTTGCGACACCCATGAATTGGCAAGTGTCGAAACAATCGCTTCTACCGGGTCGCCTCTAGCTCCTGAAGGTTTCGATTGGGTGTATGACGCCGTAAAACCTGATGTTCACCTCGCTTCGTTCTCCGGGGGGACCGATATTTGTGGATGCTTTGTCATTGGGGACCCAACCAGCCCCGTGTATCGCGGAGAAATTCAGGCTCCTGCGCTAGGGATGGACGTCGCTGTTTTCGATGACGATGGAAATCGACTTTCAGAGGGTTCACAAGGTGAACTTGTTTGTTGCAACGCTTTTCCTTCGATGCCACTCGAGTTTTGGGACGACCCGACAAGAAGCAAATACCACGAGGCTTATTTCGAACGTTTCGATGATGTCTGGCACCACGGTGATTTCGCAGAATGGACTCCTCAAAAAGGGATGATTATTACCGGTCGCTCCGATGCGACCCTCAATCCAGGGGGTGTTCGAATCGGGACCGCAGAGATTTATCGGCAGGTCGATCTGATCGACGAGGTACTCGAGAGCATCGTTGTGGGTCAACAATTTGACTCCGATACTCGAGTCGTTTTGTTCGTTCGTCTGCGCGAGGGGCTAACCCTTGATGATGAACTCACTCAGAGAATTAGAAACCAGATACGTGTCGGTGCTTCACCGCGACACATGCCCGCCGTAGTGGCTCAAGTTCCTTCAATTCCGAGGACTCGAAGCGGAAAATTGGTTGAGCTAGCGGTACGGGACGTTATTCATGGCCTCGAGGTAAAGAACATTGAAGCCATTGATGAACCCGCAGCATTGGATCATTTTCGCAACCACCCAAAACTGCTCGAACATTAATTGTTTCCGAGCTTCGGCGTTTCATGCCTCCATGCGACGTCCGTGGGTGGCATTCTGATGAGGTGCACAATGCCGTACCCCGCCGCCTTTGGAAATCAGTCGTTGAGTGAAGAACAAGCAAAGTGCCCAAAAACGAGGTGCCCTAGCAGCAGCAATCGCCATGGTCGGTTGGGCTGCCTCGGGGGTCATCGCTAAAGGGATCACAGAATTAGGTGCATTCGCGGTCGTTTTTTGGAGGATGTGGATTTACGCCGTAATAGTGATCCTCTTCCTAAAGATCAGAGGGACACCCCTAAGGAAAGAGGCGCTTCGCGTTTCTTGGAGGGGTGGCGTCTCATTGGGTGCGGACATCATGCTTTTCTTTTCTGCATTACGCCTGACCACTGTGGCGAACGCGACGGTAATCGGGTCGTGTCAGCCGTTAATCATGTTGTTAATCGCTGGTCGAATCTTTGGCGAGAGACCTAGACGTTATGACTGGCTCTTGGCCATGGTTGCAATTGGCGGCGTCGCAACGGTGATGTTTGGTTCCACGGGTGTTGAAGGCTGGAGCCTGAGTGGAGACCTCTTGTCTGTGGCAACCGTGGTCGCCTGGACGTTGTACTTCGTCTTCTCAAAATTAAGCAGTCGAGAAATAGAATCTTCGCAGTACACGGGTGCTACTGCACTGATATGCGCTTTATTCGCTACTCCTTTCGCCCTTGCTTCAGGACAGCTTTTCGTTATGCCGTCAGCCAATGCTTGGGTTTGGTTATTTATTCTGTCCATAGGGCCCGGCTTCACCTCACATATGTTGATGAATTGGGCCTTGGTTCGCATCCCAGTTTGGTTCGGTTCGACTTTAACTCTTGCTATTCCGGTGACAGCGACTCTTATGGCTTGGGTCTTTCTTGGCGAAGATGTAGTGGCGCTTCAGTTTTTGGGGATGGGAATAGTTCTATTTGCCCTAGCTGTCATCGTGATCGGACAATCCAAAGCCCCTCAGCAGTGAGGAAACTATTTTCACCGGCCTTTCCAGCTAGGCAATCGTTTTTCTGCGAAGGCTTTCGGTCCTTCTCGAGCATCTTCACTTTCCATCATCGATCTAACAGCCGGATATTCACCGTAGAACGCCTCCTCTAAAGGGTGATTTAGACCGCGGGTAGCAGATTGTTTAGTTGCACGGATAGAAAGCGGCGCCCCAAGCAGTATCTCGTCAATCAACTCATCAACTGCTCCGTCTAAGTCTGAATAAGCAACCACTTTATTTATAATTCCGATTTCCAAAGCCCGTTTAGCTGTCATCGATTTACCAGTTAGCAGGTACTCCATCGCCAATTTCAATGGCACTTGGCGTGGTAGCCGGTGGACACCTCCACCACCGGCATAGATCCCCCTTCGTGGTTCTGGAAGTCCAAATTCAACATGATCAGCTGCAACAACCAAATCGCATGCCATTGCGACTTCAAATCCTCCACCCAGAGCTACACCGTTAACTCGAGCAATGAGTGGCTTGGGATAGTCGAAGCGCTCAATCAGTTTCGTGACCCTCTTCATCAATTCAGCATCAGCTCTCTGATCATCTTCTGATGAGTGTTGGATCTGGGTTAAATACTTCAGATCACGACCTGCGCAAAAGGCCTTATCCCCACTTCCAGTTACAACCACAATCCAAACTTCATCATCGTTCGCTGCATGGTCGAGAAGGTCGCTCCATTCTTTATGGGCTGGGGTATTAATCGCGTTTCTAACCTCTGGCCTGTTGATGGTGATCTGAGCGACATGAGGCCGGGTCATCTCATAAAGAAAATATTCTGGCGTGAAATCAAGTGGTTGCATGACTTGATCGTAGGCAAGGCTGCATTGATCCGTCAGACATGCTGGACTACGAGAATGAAGACTGAAGAAACACGAACACTTATTGAGCGGTACTACAGCGCATTAACTAACGGTGATCGCGAAGGCCTCCGGGAATGTCTCGCCGTTGACGTTGTTTGGCAACTTCCAGCCACGGCAGGAGCCAACGGCACAGGAGGGTCTGATGAGAACGGAATCGTGAGAGGACGAGAGTCCGTTGCTGCGGAGTTGGGTGGAAGGACGATCAAAGACACCTTCGACATTTCGAAACCATTCGGTTTGGAGATCCGAAGCATGATCGTTGACGGCGGATATGCAGCCGTTCAGCAGAGGTTGACTGCTACGACTAAAGCCAAAGGTCTTCCCTACGACAATCAATACTGCTGGGTCTATTCATGCGAAGAGAACCAAATAAGTCGCATGGAGGAATATACCGACACTCTCTACGCTGCAAAAACGATGGGTTGGGATCTGGGGGACTCGAACTAATGATCGAGGACCACCTAACCATCGAAACAAACGAAGGTGACATGTCGACCTTTGTGGTTCGTCCCGAATCAGATGGACCTTTTCCTGTGATTTTATTTCTTATGGACGCGCCTGGAAAACGAGAAGAGCTCCACGACATGGCCAGACGCGTCGCAGCAACGGGCTATTACGTCATGCTGCCTAATCTCTATTACCGAGACGTCCCCTCCTTCACGATTCATCGCGAGGACCCAGTCAGCGCTAAGTACATGGCTCAGCTAATGGATAATCTCAGCAACGCTATGGTCTCTCGTGACGCTTCAAGCTTGCTTGAACACGCCGCGTCCGATAGCTCAGCTAATACCGATGCTGTGGGAGTAACCGGGTATTGCATGAGCGGGCCTTTTGCTTTGTGGCTAGCTGCCGATTTCCCGGAGAAGGTAAAGGCAGCTGCTTCTATACACGGAGTTCGACTGGCTACTGATGCCGAAGACTCGCCACACAAGCGAGCCGGTGAGATTGATGGCGAAATTCTGGTTCTTGCCGCAGAGTTCGACAACTGGGTGGATAGACCTCATTTTGATCGGCTAACAGGAGCATTGACAGATGCTGGTGTGTCGCACTGCGCAGAGTGGATCGAAGACGTTCATCACGGTTTCGTTTTTTCACAGCGGCCTAAGTACGACAAAGTGGCTTCCGAACGTCATTGGGAACTCTTGCATTCTTTGTTCGACCGCAACCTAAAGTCACCCGCATGACGGTTTTATCTTCCTCCTGCACTCGAATCGCTGTTCCTGACCCCCCTGAGGTTTCAGCTGCTAATCCCATACATGATGAAAGTGCTACTAGTTATGGGTATGCGGGGGGGATTGTGGCCGGAATCCACACCTATGGTTGGATGGTCCCTGCGATTCTGGATGCTCTCGGCGATAGTTGGCTCTCACATGGGTGGTGCGAATTTCGCCTTCCCAGACCTGTATACGCGGGCGATGAACTTCTTACTGAAGTAGTCCCATCTGAAGAGAATCCAGAGGTGGGTTTAATAACTCAGAAAGTTGTCTCGGACGGGCGCGTCACTATCGAGGGAACCATCGGGCTTGGTGACGCTACTTGGGTAAGTGAATTCAAGCTTCCCAGTGACAGATCACCGGTTCCAGAACCAGAAAACAGACCGTTTCTGGGTCTAAACGAGATTCCAACCGATCTCGACTACCCGTCAATGTCCGTTCCTTTGACAGCTCACGATGCGCGAGTTTGGATGGCCGAACGAATTCACGACGATGACCCTGCATGGACTTCGGGTGATGCTCCGATGACCCACCCGTCATGGGTTTTGGGACAAATGACGCCGTTGATTAGGCACTCCTACCGAATGCCTGCAGGGGTTCATGCTTCAGGTCGGGTTCAACATCTAAGACCTTTTCATGCTGACGGCGATGTTGTGGTAGCCGGAAGATGGGGTGATCTTGAGGTCAAAAAGGGTAAACCTTGGTCAACAACCGATGCCGTGTTTATTGATGCTCACGGCTCTGAAGTTGCTCTTGTTCGACAGGTAGCAGTGATTCTTCCTTCGCTTCCCAAGGATTGAGAGAGAACGGCGGGCCTACATGTTGTAGAACGGGCATAGAAAAGCATCTGTGAAGAGGTACTAATGCCTGTAGAAAAGCTCCTGATAGCGAATCGTGGCGAAATCGCTATACGAATAGCTCGTGCTGCCGGGGATCTGGGAATTACGAGCGTGGCCATTTTTAGTTCTGACGATCACTTGTCGTTACACAGGCAGGTGTCTGACGAGTCAGTCGGCCTTGAAGGCGGTGGCGTAGCTGCCTATCTAGACATAGACGGGATCGTTGCATCTGCTGTTTCCTCTGGGTGTGACGCAGTTCATCCTGGCTATGGGTTTCTCGCCGAGAACGCAGACTTTGCGAGTGCGTTGGAAGCCGAAGGGATCACCTTTGTCGGACCTCTTTCTGAACAGTTGGCGTTATTCGGAGACAAGCTCTCAGCCAGAAATTTAGCTACGCGACTTGATGTTCCTGTGGTTGCCGCGACCTCAGGGGCAGCCACGTTAGGGGAGGTTGAGGCGTTCCTAGCTGAACATGGAGCCATCATGGTCAAAGCTGTAGCCGGGGGCGGCGGCAGAGGGATGCGCGAGCTTCGTCAGGGGCAAGATGCCGCCACTATTTTTGAGCGCTGTCAAAGCGAGGCCCAATCTGCTTTTGGGAACGGTGACCTATACGCAGAAAAACTTATTGAGGCGGCGCGACATATAGAAGTTCAAATCATCGGGGACGGTTCATCGGTTGCTCATTTCGGTGAGCGGGAATGCACCCTGCAACGACAGAATCAGAAGATTATCGAGGTTGCTCCTTCACCATCGATCAGCACAGAAACACGTCAATTGCTGACTGATGCTGCTGTAAGGATGGCTACCGAGGTCGGCTATCGGGGGTTAGGTACCTGGGAATTTTTGGTTGATGCAAACGACCCTTCAACTTTGGCCTTCATAGAAACCAATGCTCGACTGCAGGTCGAGCACACTGTTACCGAAGAAGTAACAGGAGTTGACTTAGTTCGAAGTCAGATTCTTGTAGCGGGCGGAGCTTCGTTGTCTGATTTGGGTCTGCAACAAGAACAGGTTCCTGAGGCAAAGGGGTTCGCCATTCAATGTCGTGTGAACACTGAGACGATGACCCAAGAGGGCTTAGCTCGACCAGCTGGGGGGACCATTTCGGCATTCGAAACACCTAGCGGACCGGGAGTCCGAACAGATTCCTATGGCTATCAGGGCTATGCGACCAATCCGAATTTTGATTCGTTGATTGCCAAGGTAATCGGATACTCCCCCAGCAGTAACTACGAAGATGCGGTTCGAAGAGTCAGGCGCGCCCTCAGCGAGTTTCGGATTGAAGGTGTGCTAACCAACATCACTTATCTGCTTGCTTTACTTGACCGACCCGAAGTACGCGCAAACACCGTCACTACAGGCTTCATTAACATATTCGCTTCCGAACTCGTTGAAGCTGCACAGCTAATCTCATCAGATCTTTGGCCACCTCTCGCTACTCATGAGGACTCAAATACTTCTCTTGCGGGAGCACAGGTAAGCAACGACCCATTAGCTGTTCTTCAACACGGCGACATAGACCATCGACAGAGCGCTGATGCTTCATCTGCGTCAGACAATTCATCATCAGTTGGGCCCGATGGCACTCGACCTGTGGAGGCTCCCCTGCAGGGCACAATCATCTCTTTATCTGTGGAACCAGGAGACGAGGTAGCTCAGGGTCAGTCCGTAGCTGTTATGGAAGCAATGAAAATGGAGCACGTCATCGCTTCCACCATGACCGGCATAGTGCGTTCCTTGGGAGTTAGCCAAGGTGACACTATTTACGAAGGCCACCCGCTTCTCTTTATTGAGGAAGTAGATCTCAATATCGAAAGCACTGAAACCCAGGCCGCAGTTGACCTTGACTTCATCAGACCAGATCTGCAAGAAGTTTTTGACCGCCATTACAAAGGAATGGATGAGGCCAAGCCATCGGCTGTCGAAAAGAGACACGGAAGAGGTCACCGAACAGCACGAGAGAACTTATCTCGCCTGATCGATGATGGGACCTTTGTCGAATACGGACCTTTGATGGTGGCAGCACAGCGGAGACGGAGAAGCCTCGACGACCTTATCGATAACACTCAAGGCGATGGAATGGTCGCTGGAATCGGAAGCGTGAACGGTGATCTATTCGGTCAGGATGATGCTCAGACAATGGTCATGTCTTACGACTACATGGTTCTAGCCGGGACACAGGGACTTCAAAACCACCGAAAAAAAGATCGACTCTTCGAATTAGCGGAGCAAAACAAACTGCCAACTGTGTTGTTAGCCGAGGGAGGCGGAGGGCGACCCGGCGACACCGATACAGCGGGCGGAGCGGGGCTCGACTGCTGGGCGTTTACCTTCTTCGCCAAGCTGTCTGGTTTGGTTCCACTTGTAGGTGTCACTAATGGCCGCTGCTTTGCAGGGAACGCAGTGCTTCTTGGTTGTTGCGACGTAATCATCGCAACGGAAGGGTCGAACATCGGCATAGGTGGTCCAGCAATGATCGAAGGCGGTGGACTCGGTGTCTTTCGCCCTGAAGAAGTCGGACCAGTTGACGTTCAATACCCGAATGGCGTCATAGACATTCTCGTTAAAGACGAAGATGAGGCGATGGACACGGCTAAGAAATACCTGTCTTATTTTCAAGGTCCAGTTGAGGAATGGGAGGCACCGGACCAGCGATTGTTAAGACACATTGTCCCTGAGAATCGTCTCCGCGCTTACGACGTTCGCGAGGTAATAGAGACTATGTGTGATGTCGACTCGACTCTTGAAATCCGAAAAGGTTGGGGGCCTGGTTGTGTCACTACTTTGGCTCGGATCGAGGGTCATCCGGTCGGGATCATCGCGAACAACAACCATCATCTAGGCGGAGCCATAGACGCAGACGTTGGTGACAAGGGCAGCAGGTTCATGCAGCTCTGCGACGCTCACGACATACCGTTGATCTTTTTGTGCGATACACCGGGAATCATGGTGGGACCTCAAGCCGAATATGAAGCTACGGTTAGACACGCAAGCAGAATGTTTGTTACCTCAGCCAGCGTCACAGTTCCATTCATGACTCTCGTATTGCGAAAGGGTTATGGACTTGGCGCTCAGGCTATGGCCGGAGGCAGTTTCAAGGCACCAGTGTTCTGTGTAGCTTGGCCGACGGGGGAATTTGGTGGCATGGGGCTGGAAGGCTTCGTAAAACTCGGTTACCGAAAAGAACTTGAGTCCATCGAGGACCCAGAGGAGAGAATCGCCTACTACGAAGAGATGGTTGCGAAGCTATACGAGAATGGTAAGGCCGTGAGTACTGCAACATTTTTTGAGTTGGATGACGTAATCGATCCAGCAGAAACCCGCACCTGGGTCTCTATGGCTCTGAAGGCAGCTCCAAAGCCATCTCCTAGAGACGGGAAGAAACGTCCGATGGTTGATACCTGGTAGACGCTCTTTCACTCAAGAAGTTCTGCTACCGCGAGTTCTGCTATTCGGTCACTGTCGTAACCCAAGTTCTCAGTCAAGACCTCAAAGGTGTGTTCCCCAAAAACTGGGCCAGCATGAGTGACCTCTGCGGGGGTACGCGACAAGTGAAATCGGGTTCCATCGACAAAGAATGGTTCATGAGTTCCGTGGATGACTTCCGCGAACAAGCCTCGGTGCGTCATTTGTGGGTCAGTAGAAAGTTCGGGAGAATTCTGAACAATGTGCGAAGCGACACCAATCTGCTGCAACGCCTCCATTAGCTCAGCTCCATCGCGTTGAGCTGTCCAAGCCGAGATAATTTCGTCGAGTTCGTCATGTCTTTGGTGTCGCTCGGCGTTTGAGAGGTCCGCTATGTCTTCACGTCCCATCTCTCTTGCTAACGAAACCCATTGAAGGTCATCTTTGCAAGAGATTGCGATCCAGTTGTCGTCACCTTTGGTTGGATAGCCACCTTGTGGTGCAAAAACGTCATCTCTGTTTCCTGCTCGTTCCCATATGTTGCCGTTTATTGAGTATTCAAGAAGAGCTGGTGACATCAGGTGCAGTGCCGCTTCAGCCTGCGATAGGTCAATATATTGGCCTTCGCCAGTGCGCCTTTTATGCTCTAAGGCTCCCATGACTGATGCCACCAGCCAACGTGGTGAGGTGTAATCGGTGTACGCGCTGAACGGTCCGCTGGGAGCGCGATCCGTCCATCCCACCGGGTAAAAGAACCCAGAAATTGCGGCTGCCATCGTCCCGAACCCCGCCAACATCGCTAGCGGCCCTGTCTGCCCCATTAGACAACTAGAAGCCATGATCACCTCAGGTTTTCGCTGTGACACCTGTGCATAGTCAAGGCCCCAAGCAGCCATTGCCTTAGGAGAAAACGATTCAAGGACAACATCTGCCCAGTCAATTAGATCCCAGATCACGTCAATGGCATCCGGCTTGGAAAGGTCAAGGCTCAGGCCCCGTTTCCCGGCATTCATGTTGTGGTAGATCCCTGATTTGTCAGGGTCCGCCTCACCTCCCGGGAAAGGCTCGAGAGTACGAACGGCGTCTATCTTGTTTGCCGATTCAACACGAATGATTTCTGCGCCGTAGTCAGCCAGAACACGAGAAGCGGCTGGACCAGCCATGGCCCACATCAGATCTAATATTTTTATTCCTTTGAGCGGCAACTCTTTCGAAGGTGCCGGCTCTTTTACTGCGACTGATGGAACCCGTTCAGCCTCATCAAGTACCTCACGGGTGTGTTCGCCTAATTTCGGTGCTTCACCTAATTTTTTGAGTGGAGTTAACCCAAATTTGGCGAACGATCCCGGGTACTCCACGATGGTCCCATCTGAATGCTCGACCTTCTCCCAGTAACTCCGAAACTCCAGTTGTTCACTGTTTACGACCTCTTCAGTGGTGGTAATTGGCGTAATCAGCAACCGTCGCTGCATGGCCGCTTCAAGCAACTCGGCTTTGGTTTTAGTAGAGAAGAAGTTACCGAGAATTTCCTTTACTCGTTCATACTCTTCGGTCGGCTCCCGCCCATCTAAGAGCATCATCGCGTACTCAACCCAGTCTTTGTCTCGTGTCGCCTCGTCACAAAAGCCTTCTTCGTGCACCCAGTTCATGAGGTTTTGAGTGAAATATGCAAAAGCTTGCCCAAATAAGAAACTCACCGAGGCATAGCCATCTGAGCAGGGCCACATGAGTTGAACACGCGTGGTTCCTAGATACGCCCCACCCGCTACTCGGGTGGGGACCGAACCTCCTAGGGGCGTCGCTAACGACATTGACTGAGTGCATTGATTCATCGAATGTTGAGCTGAGACATCAACATGCTGTCCAAGTCCTGATCTGTTTTGCCTCTCGAACAGCGCTATGAGAGCAGCTCCTGCAGCTTCTGATGCAGCGTTGGAAAAAGCTTGAGGCAGGGTGCCGCCTGCGCGTAGAGGCGATCTGTCTTCGTCGCCTGTTAACACCATGTTCCCGGCTGAAGCTTGGATTGTTAAGTCACTATATGACCATCCAGCTTTTGGGCCATCACTACCAAAAGCCGTGATCGAGACGTTCACCAAATGAGGGTTGAGTTTTTCTATTTGCTCGTGACTCAGACCGATGGATTCCATGAACCCATGGTCGAAAGACTCGAACATGATGTCTGCTCCAGAAATAAGTGTCTCTAAGTGACCAATTCCTTCTTTGCTGTCTAGGTCTAAGACCACACTTTTCTTGCCTCTGTTGTAAGACCAATATTGGAGGGAGTGGTCACCATCATCAATATTTTTGGCAAAAGGTCCGAGTCTTCTTGCACTGGAACCTGAAGGTGGTTCAACAGCTATTACTTCAGCTCCCATTTGAGCCAAAATGAAAGCTGCAAGATGACCCCGTTCATCTGTTAGGTCCAAGACTCTGTAACTACTGAGCACGAATCCCCCTCTAGAACTTAAACTCGTCACTTGGGACCATACTCCCCTTCCACCATTGGTTCTGACTACGGTGCTGGTATGTCCTTACCTCCACATCGCGTTGACTATTTGCCAATGGCAGATCGTCCGACTATTTCATGGCCAAATGACGCCAAACTTGCGCTGTGGATTGCCCCCAACATCGAACACTACGAATACCTTCCGCCCCGAGATGCCCTTCGAAACCCTTGGCCCAGGTCACCTCACCCTGAAGTGCAGGGGTACTCGCACCGCGATTATGGCAACAGGGTCGGGTTTTGGCGGATGCTAGAAGTGCTCGATGAACACAACGTGCAATGCACTGCCTCAACAAATTTGGCCGTTTTTGAGCACTACCCCGACATTGGCAAGGCAATGGCAGACCGCGGCTGGGAGATAATGAGCCATGGCATCTACAACACCCGTTACTTATCTTCGCTAAGCGAGCAGGAAGAAAGAGACTTCTATATCGATTGTGTCGATACGCTACGCCGGCACACAGGTCAGCAACTTAAGGGCATGCTCGGGCCTGCTGTGTCAAACACGATTCGTACCCCGGACCTTATGGCCGAGGCCGGGCTTATTTATCATGCTGATTGGCTTCATGATGACCAGCCAATACCTATAAAGGTAAATAACGGACAGCTCGTCTCAGTTCCATACAGCATTGAGCTAAACGATGTTCCAGTATTTCTTCAGCATCACGACACAAAAGACTTCGTGGAAATGGTCAAAGCTCAATTCGACACTCTCTACGAAGAGGGCAAAACTTCTGGGCGGGTCATGGCTCTGGCTCTTCACCCATATTTGATGGGAATGCCTCATCGCATTGAGGGCTTGGAAGAAATTCTGGATTATTTGTTAGGCCGTGACGACGTTTGGCAAGCGACGGCCTCACAGATCGCAGAACACTTTATTGATCACCATTATGAAGAGTTTGTGGATCATGCTGAAGTTATCAGCGCGGTGCGCGATGCCAGCTGAACGTTCTTCGGGCATGGACCATTCCCATTACTCTTATTCCCCTTTGCCGACTAGGGCTCCACTTGTTTGGCCCGAAAACAAACCTTTGGCTCTGGGAGCCCTTGTTCTCCTTGAACACTACGAATGGGAACCACCAACAGACGCTTACAGTTTGCGCAACGCCAGTGGCGGACTCATCAAGTTGCCA
>CAJWBN010000030.1 GCA_913020735.1 uncultured Acidimicrobiaceae bacterium | reverse complement strand
CTCAAGGTTCCTAAGAAATGCTTTCTGGGCGACGCGCTGGCAATGTTCGTCGATCGTGGCGTAGGTCATCGACCAATCGACACTCAGACCTAGTTGTCGCCACAAGTCTTCAAACGCTTGTTCATCTGCAGCTGTCAGGATGTGACATAGCTCAACGAAGTTCCGTCTTGAGACGTTGACGTCGCCGCGCTTCTTTATCGCTTTCTCGTCGCCAGCGTCTACTGGTGTTGCAAAGTCGGGGTCATAAGGAAGAGTTGGGTCACAGCGGACCCCAAAATAATTCTGGACTCTTCTTTCGGTAGGAAGTCCGTTGTCATCCCATCCCATTGGATAGAACACTTCGGTGCCGCTCATGCGTTGATACCGAGCAATAGTGTCTGTATGCGTATAACTGAATACATGGCCAACGTGTAGTGACCCACTGACCGTCGGTGGAGGTGTGTCGATACTGAAGATTTCGTCTCGGTTCTTAGTTCCATCGAACTGGTATATGCCGTCCTGTTCCCATATTTCGTTCCATTTGGACTCAAGACCTTCGATAGTTGGTTTGTCGGGAACCCTCGTCATGATGTGAACGGTATCTGGAGCATCCTTGTCACCCAAGGCATATAGCCCATATCGGCTGAAATGATCCAATGAAGCCCGCAGCGAATAGCTGAAAAAAGTTGTGTTGAAATACCGCGCTGTGGAGATAGCTATCCGTACTCTGGCTTCACATCACCACTTTGACCTCCATACCCGAATTAGAAGCTGCCGACGACTCGAGGGACGAACAGCTAAGTCCCAAAGAAGAGCCGGTGCACATGTCCTTGCGTAGAGATGCTGCGATGGCGAGACGCGTTCGCTCTTTCGCTGCAGTCCTCATCGTTTTGATGCTGTCGGCTGAAGCCGCTGACGCTATTCCTGGTGCGAGCCTTCCTCCTATGCCTTTGGGTGTTGTGTTAGCGGGACTGCTGATGTTCGTAAATTTTGTGGACCCGACGCGAGACCCGCGGGTCTCTCAAAAAGTTGCTGTTCAGCGGCGAACTATTGAACTTGTTTTGGATGCCGTGATTGTGTTTGCTGCCATATGGCTGGTTGGCCTCAACCCAGCGAGCAGTCTTTGGGTTTTATTGCTCTTTCCGATTACTCAATCTGTTCTTCGGCTTGAAGCTAAACAAATGGCGCTTAGCTGTGCTGTGCTGTTCGCTGTTTACGTTGGCGGCGAACTATGGGCCGCCAGTCGTTTCGAAGACCTCAAGTTTGATCTTTGGACGACGCTCCAACATGTAGCAGTGTTACTTGTAGTTGGAGGCGTGGTAGCCAACTACCGCCAACTGAACTCAGTTTTTTCGATGGCCTTGAACCGGAGAGATACCGAAGATACCGAACAAGAACGACGACGTGATCCTGGTGACGGTTTTGCTGTGGTTTATATCGATATAGCTGTTGCTGATGGATTGCCATCGCAAGTAGCACCTGAGTCCTTACGTGAAGTTGTCGCCAAAAGAATCAGCGGTGCTGTTCGAATGGAAGATCAGGTTCTAACGAGTGATGCTGATGCCTTTGTTGTGTTGCTCGAAGGTTTGCACGAGCTGATGGATGCAACTGTTGTTGGTGAAAGGCTTTTGAAGCGGTTAGAGAGTCCAGTGTCTGTTGCGGGAAGGTCAGTGGAAGTTGACCCGCGGGTTGGTGTTGCCTACAGCTCTAATCGTGTTGGTAATCCTGATGACCTAATTGAGGCAGCGGGACGCAAGGCTTTCCGGGCTCGGCGCAATGGGGATGACCGCCTAGTGGTTCATGACACCAGCGACCATCTGGAGTCAGCTGTCGGTTAAGACTGATAGTTCCAGAAAGTAAAACTGGTCAGATATTGCTGCGGGAGTTACCCGTTAGTAACTTCCAGGTATGGATTTCAACCCTGAATTGAACGAAGACCAACTTCAAATTCAGCAGTGGGTGCACGATTTCGCCACAGATGTCGTTCGACCCGTAGCTGCTGATTGGGATGAACGGGAAGAAACCCCGTGGCCCGTTATCCAAGAGGCAGCTGAAATCGGTTTGTACAGCTGGGAATTCATGGCCGAAGCCATGATGAATGACCCCACTGGATTAACGATGCCAGTCGCACTAGAAGAGCTTTTTTGGGGAGATGCAGGAATTGGGCTTTCCATTATGGGTAGTGGTTTAGCTGCTGCAGGCATCGCGGCGTCAGGAACACCTGAGCAGGTAATGGAGTGGGTTCCGCAGTGTTATGGGACAAGT
The DNA here is from genome assembly GCA_913020735.1 of uncultured Acidimicrobiaceae bacterium. Taxonomy (GTDB): domain Bacteria; phylum Actinomycetota; class Acidimicrobiia; order Acidimicrobiales; family Poriferisodalaceae; genus MedAcidi-G3. The sequence goes on along the minus strand of CAJWBN010000030.1, from coordinate 17,322 downwards.
GACCAACTCATGCTCGGAGCTTTCGCTTCTTCTGAGCCGGATGCAGGCTCCGATGTGGCAGCGATGCGTACCCGAGCCGTGTATGAAGAGGCAACCGATGAGTGGGTACTCAATGGCACCAAGACATGGATAACTAACGGCGGTATCGCTGACGTTCATGTTGTTGTGGCGGTAGTTGACCCTGACCTGGGTAGCCGGGGACATGCCAGTTTTGTTATCCCTCCAAATAGTCCAGGAATCTCTCAGGGCCAAAAATTTCAAAAGCATGGCATACGTGCAAGCCACACGGCGGAGGTAGTCCTCTCCGATTGTCGGATCCCTGGAAACTGCGTGCTTGGCGGGAAAGACAAACTTGATGAACGTCTCGCGAGAGTAAAGGAAGGCAAGTCAGGCAATGCTCAAGCTGCCATGCAAACCTTCGAATCGACGCGTCCTGCAGTGGGAGCGCAAGCAGTGGGGATTGCTCGTGCGGCATATGAGTACGCACTCGAATATGCCAAAGAACGGCACCAGTTCGGGCGGCCCATTATTCAGAATCAGTCCATTGCTTTCATGTTGGCTGATATGGCAACAGAGATAGATGCTGCTCGCGCTCTTGTTTGGAGAGGGGCGTGGCTCGGCAAACAACGCAAATACAAAAACGCTGAAGGATCAATGGCAAAACTCAAGGCGGGCCGTGTGGCTGTCTGGTCCACAGAGCGAGCGATTCAGATATTGGGTGGGTACGGATATGTCCGTGAATACCCCGTAGAACGCTGGCATCGAGATGCCAAGATTTACGACATTTTTGAAGGCACCGAACAGATTCAGCAGCTGGTCATCAGTCGAGCCATTTCAGGCATGAGAATCGAATAAATTCCACAAGACCCATCAAAATTAGGGTTTTGAGGCGCTTGTACCAGCAAAAACAGCTAAATGAAAGCAAAAAATAACTAACTTTTAGATATGCGCGACTGGTCCTTCGGGGTCCTCTAACATGGTTTTAGTGCCCAGCGACCATCTGGTCATTTGGCACTGCCAGTCTGTAGACCATAAGGGGGTCCTGGCGAATATGATGTCAACGATTTTGACCATCATCATCATGGGCATGTTGCTTCAAGGTGTGATGGCAGTCATAGATAGCGTTCTCGATACCGTGAACGTCAACTCAATGTTGAAGTCGCTTCCAGTAGTTGGATCGAACCTCAACCTAGTCTGGGCTTATCTCTTCGTAGTGATCAGCAACGTCAATGATGGCGGCGGCGTGTTCGGCTACGGAGCAAGCACAGAAATCCTACAAATGGGCAGGTTCGGAGCTGATATTGCTACCGCTATAGCCATTCTCGCATTCATCCCAATTCGGGATGCCGCGATTTCGGCACTTGGTAAAGGTATCGGTGGCCGCTAACTAGCCATTGCTATTACATAGGACGCCTTGGAGCGTCTTAGTGTTGAGGGCCGTCAAATTGGCGGTCCTCAGACATTTTTCAGGACTTCTGTGTCGAAATTAGAACCACCTGGGAAGTACGAGCTGTTGCATTGGGATGACGAGAGGTAATCGTGCGAAACTCTTTGGCGAACGGATTCAGTTGATGTTGTAGTGCAGACCGGGGGACAAGATGCGCGCAGGATTAGTAACAGGGAAGGGCCAGTTCGAGCTCGTCGAAAGAGAAGATCCCGCTCCCAGCGCCGACGAGGTTGTCGTCGCGATACAACGATGCGGCATTTGTGGAAGCGACGTTCACGCCTATGTCGAAGGTTGGAAATACTCGCCGAGTGTGTGCGGACACGAATGGGTTGGCGTGGTCGCTGCATCGGGTCGAGATGTGATCAACGTTAAAGAAGGCGATCGTGTCACTGGAGCCATAGCGCCAGGATGCGGAGCGTGTTTGGAATGCCGAAATGATTTGAGTCAGTACTGCAGAACGGCATGGTCTGATTATGCGGGCCCAACTGGCCCCACCTCTGGAGGGTTCGCACCATTTCTAGGACTGAAGGCAGAAAGAGTTATAGCCATTCCTGAAGGTCTAGATACGGATGACGCGGCATTGATAGAACCGGCCTCAGTAGCGTTTCATGCGGTTCGTAGAAGTCAACTACGAGTCGGTGACGTTGTATGCGTCGTTGGTTGTGGCCCGATAGGGCTGCTAACTGCTCAGGTAGCCAAAGCGGCTGGCGCGGGAGTGGTTGTAGCGGTTGAACCCGATGAGAGCCGAAGAAAACTGGCTTTAGCCACTGGAAGCGATATTGCTGTAGAGCCAGGTGATGGGCTTCGAGCAGTTTTGGACGAGTTAACCCAAGGCTTGCAAGCCGATGTGGCATTCGACTGTGCGGGGATTCCCCAGACAATGCAACAGTCGGTAGACATGGTTCGACGCGGAGGATCGGTTTGTTTAGTTGGGGTAACAGGACAAGAAGCTCAGATAAATCCAATTCGATGGATCAGTAAAGAAGTGACATTGAACACTTCGATCGTATTTACGTTGGAAGAAATGAAGGCCACAGCGCGGATGATTGCCGACGGGCGACTGTCAGTAGCACCGCTCCGCGATGACGTCATTGACTTAGATTCTTTGGGCTCCACAATCGATGATTTAGCCGAACGAAGAATCGATGCCGTGAAAATCTTGGTCGATCCAACTGCTGGTTGAAGCAATGAATCTATGAAGTGGATGTGACGACGCCTTCGCGGACCATCTCTGTAATCGTCTCACGGTCATAACCCAATTCCGCGAGTAATTCTGTGCTGTGTTCACCGAGCCTTGGTGCATGGCGGTGAAGTCCGGTCGAGCTTTCTGAATATCTAACTGGATCCCTGACGTACCTATATTTACCCTCAGTTGGATGATCAATTATCTGCACTAGGTCTACCTGCGACAAATGCGGGTCTTCTTCAAGCTTCGCCAAATCGAGTACTGCAGCAGCGGGTATAGAAACCTCGTCACAAAACTCCAGCCACTCTCCTGTCGTCTTGTACTGAGCTGCTTCACCTATCAATTCATAGAGTTCTGATGTATTGGCGACTCTCGCGTTGTGTGTTTCAAACCTCTTGTCGTTGGCAAGTTCGGGGCGTTCGATGAAACCAAAGAAATCTTCGTAGTTCTTATCTGTGTAGGGCAATAGAGCTACGAACCCATCAACCGTTTCATAAGGCCTTCGTGCCGGCGTAAGAAGTCTTTCGTAACCGAATGCTCCCTCAGGTGGCTCAAATGCAGCGCCACGAAGATGCTCAACGAGGTTAAAGCTGACCATTGTTTCGAACATTGGCACTTCTATGTGTTGACCGACACCGGTTCGGTACCGGTGGATTAATGCTGCCATGACAGCCTGAACAATGTGCAGTCCTGTCACCTTGTCGGCGATCACAGCTGGAACGTAAGTTGGACGACCAGTTGTTGCCGTAAATAAACCAGCGAGACCTGAAGCCGCTTGTATTGCATCGTCGTATGCGGCTTTATCTTTATACGGACCATCAGCCGCGAATCCATTAGCCCTGCAATAGATGAGAGATGGATTTATCGATGTGACAGAATCCTCGTCTAGCCCTAAACGACCTAATGCTTCAGCCCTCATGTTTGTTACGAGGACATCTGCAGTTTTTGCCAACTCAAGGATTACTTCCCGGCCGCGTTCATCTTTTAGGTCGATACTGATTGAGCGTTTGTTTCTCTGAAGATTCAAACTAAACCCTGACATGCCGGGGTTCCTGCTGGGTACTCCGTTTCTAGTTGAGTCGCCTGTAGTGGGTTCCACCCGAATAACGTCAGCACCATGGTCTCCCAACATTCGGGTAGCCATAGGGCCCATTAAGACTGTCGTGAGATCAATTATTCGGATCCCGTCTAAAGCACCATGTTCCATCTGTTGATCATGGCAGGCGTAAGCGTTTAATAACCAAATTCTTTTGACTGATTCGCGCCGGCGCTTTGGACCAGACCTTCAATGCCCGTGAGGATAAGAGCCGCTAACTGCTCGGCTAGGTCTTGGGCTGAAGGTCGTTCTATCTGAGTAAGCCAGTGCCGGCAGACACCTTCGGACATTGTGACGATGGCTCTTGCATATGTCTCGACGGTTGCGCTGTCTAGCCAATCGCTGAGTAGCTCAGCGATTGTTGCCGACATTCGGCTTTCGACCATTTGACTGCCGTTCGCTGTATCGTCATCTTTTGGAGCTGAACGGCCAAATAACAATTGAAACTCACGCTGGTTCTGTTCAACGAAAGAGAAGTAGGCGCATAAGGCATCGACGGTACTTTGGTAGTTGCTTTCAGCTGCCTTAGCGGCTCGTACGACTTCGTTTGCAAGTCGATCAGCGACGTCTTCTATTAACTCAACGTACAGATCGCGTTTGGAAGTGAAGTGTTGATAAAGAACCGGTTTAGTCACGCCAGCGGCCTTGGCGACACCATTCATTGAAGTGCCGTGGTAGCCGTTAGCTGCAAAGACCGTCATAGCGACGTCTAGGAGCTGTTCTCTTCGTTCTGAGGCGGGAAGACGATTGGACATGGTGTGAGTATCAGGCGCTAAGCGGACAAACAGTGAAGGATACGAATAATTTTAGACTTCACCCACAACGGGCCAATTCTCCGAACACTAATGACCATGTGGAAGCCCTTGATCTTCGCGGTCAGCTGCATTGGCGGCGTAGCCAAAGATTATGGCTGGTGCGAGGATCAGGGAGCCGGTAATCAAGAGAGCGACTGTAATCGAGATAGAAAGAGCAGAACCGTTGATGTAGTAGTTAAGTACGAAAGCTACTAGCGCTCCTCCGAAGCATCCGTAGCCGCAGCGTTTGCCTAGATTAGCGAGCCAACGAACTCTCTCTCGGGACCGAAGGATTGGATCCTCGGGTTGATCTTCTGTCACGTTTGCTCATCGGGGGAATCGATTGCAGATGACCCTTCGAGTGTGGAGAAACCAGGTTGTGATTCCGGGGGCTCAATCGGACTCTTTGGCGATGCGGCGACATCTGGAGCAGCCGCTGACCACGTTGACTCATCTGGTTCGTAACCTTCGAACGGATCTGGTTGAGTGGGATCACGAAACTGGTCGTATTCCACAGCTTCGTCGTAGTAGCTGGCGGTTTCTCTAAGAGGGAAGAAGACCCGAAATCCAAGATTCGCTAGCCCACAAGCGACGATGAGGTCTCCGAAAGAAAATACTTCTTTGAGCCAACCGATCGGTACTACAGCACCTAAGAACCAGAGGGTTTCCTCACCACTTCGAAAAGCTCTCGCTGCTCCGAGACGCACGAGTTCGATTGACTCGGGATCTGTAATTCCAGCATTAATGACAGCGTCAACGGTTACCGGAACGTACCCGTTCAGGACCAGCGGAATTAGATTAAGTGTCGTCCCTAACAGGATCAGCGAAGCTCCAGTCAGGTGAAGATTCATGGCGCAGGTAATGGCAATTAAGACAAGAGAGATAGCAGTTAACAACGACGGGTAAGGCACCCCGAGTCCTGAACCCACTAGAGCCTGTAAGGCAACGCCAACTGCCGGAATTGGCCAGAACACGACTCGTGTGGCGAGAAAATAGTCAGTTGATCCGCGAATAAAAAGTCCAGCTGCGGCACCGGCAATCAAAGCCAACGGAATGAGATACATCGCACATGATGGTAGTTGGCTAGATGGGTTTCCCAGAGACGATTTCTAATCTCACTCATAGTTGGTCAAGCATTAGCTTGATAAGAGAGCTAGGTTGACCGACGCTTAACCCGGGTGCGATAAAAGGAGAAGCTCCATGGAAATCAGAGCAGAATTGACCGCCACGGTTTGGAAAGTGGTGGTTGAACAAGGTGCAACAGTCGCTGAGGGCGATGAACTTGTGATTCTTGAGTCAATGAAAATGGAGATTCCTGTCGTAGCGACTGTCGCCGGAACAGTGACAGAAATGCGAGTGGGAGAAGAAGACCGAATCAGTGAAGGTGACGTAGTAGCCGTTATAGAACCGGCTTAAAAGATCGCCATGGTGCGTTACTGCTGAATCTGGGGGTGGTCCAGGTGCATCAGCGTCGTAACATCGTCATGAATGTCTGCAGTCGTTGAGTTCGAAAGAGTCGTTTCCATAGCTGGCTCCTTCCCGGTGTTAACCGGTTTAGACCTTCGCGTCGAGCAAGGTGAGATTCTTCTTGTTCGGGGAGAAAATGGAGCCGGCAAAACGAGCCTTTTGCGTGCCTGTGCGGGGCTCATCTCCGTGAACTCAGGTAACGCCTCCGTTTTGGGGTTTGATATGCGAGCCGATCGAAGGGCTCCGCGACGTTACATAGGACTCTTGGGTCATGAAAATAACCTGTATCGGGACTTACGAGTGAGCGAACATGTTGAGTTCAGGGCCGCATCGGTTGGGGCCAAAGCAAGCGATACTGCTGCTGCTCTTGAACAAGTTGGTTTCCCTCAACAGCTATGGACTGTGCCCATTATTTCGCTTTCGGCTGGTCAAAGACGAAAGGTGGCTATCGCCTCGTTACTTGTAGGAAGACCGCAGTTATGGCTGTTGGACGAACCCCATGCTGCTCTCGACACTGAAAGCCGAAAAAATCTCGATGCCATCTTGAAAGATGCTTCTGCCTCTGGGGCGACGATAATTTTCGTCAGTCATGAAAACCCCACCACCAAGGACATAGCATCTCGCGTCGTCACTATGGACGGAGGCCGGATAATGGAGGATTCCGGTGCTGGCTGAAGCCCTTCTTGTTGCTCGAAAAGATTTACGAGTTGAACGACGAGCCAAGATTGCTCTTGGGCAAGTGGCTCCATTGGCATTGCTAATTTTGATGGTCTTTGCGTTCGCACTCGACGCCAACTCTTCTCTGTTAGAGCGAGGAGCGGGAGGCCTTTACTGGTTAGCGGTTCTGTATGGGGGAACTCTTCTCATACAGCGGTCGTTTGACGTCGAAACAGATGATGGGAACATGGATGCCCTTCGGATGTCTGGTATTGGATCAACATCTTTGTTTCTCGGAAAAGCATCGGCTTTATTTGTGCAGATCACGGTGCTTGAGTTGATACTTGGCCCTGGGATTGTTCTCTTGTACAACGTTCGGGTCGTCGACTGGGTATTGCTCTTTGCTGCGGCGACAGCAGGAACGGTAGCTTTTTCTGTTTGTGGGGTTCTTTGGGGAGTGATGTCTGCTGGCCTGCGAGTCCGGGCTACCCTTCTCCCGCTGCTCTTGGTTCCCGTTTTGGCGCCGGTCCTGCTTGCAGGTTCTCGAGCTTTTGAAACGGCGCTGGGAGTGCGCACTGGAGCTGGCTGGACCTGGGCCGGCTTGATGTTTGTAATTGCCGCGGTCCATACGGCAGTGGGACTCGGAGCATTTGGATTCTTGTTGGAGGAGGGTTGATGACGGCAGCAGCAAATAGCGGTGCCAAGATGACAGCGACGCCGATCACTCGCGTCCTTGGAGTATCTGCTTTAGCGGCAACGGCTTTGATGGCTGTTCTAGGGCTTGTCGTCTCTCCACCTGATGTTATTCAAGGCGAAGCTGTCCGCATGCTGTACATACATGTCCCATCGATATGGATTGCGTATGGAGGGTTCGCATTAACTTCAATCTCAAGCATCTTGTTTTTGCGACGGAGTAGACGAAGGCCCGATCAAGGCCGACACTATGATCGATTAGCAGGGTCGGCCGCAGAAGTTGGTGTTGTATTCACCGCAATTACGCTCATCACAGGCATGCTCTGGGGGAAAGTGACCTGGGGAACCTATTGGCAGTGGGACGCGCGGCTCACTACTACGGTTTTGCTGTTCGTTACATATCTCGGTTACTTAGCGCTGAGGCGTTTGCCTGCTGAGCCGACAGTTCGTAGTCGACGCGCAGCTGTTATGGCTCTCATCTCGTTTATTAACGTGCCGATTGTCCACTATTCAGTTGATTGGTGGAGAACACTTCACCAAAAGGCAAGTCTTAGTGTTGGGCGTCGACCAGAAATTACTGGTGAAATGTATTGGACATTGCTGTATTCGATGTTGGCAGTCACCATTCTGGCTACCTGGCTAATAATTCATCGGTACCGAGTAATCCGATTGGAAGAACTGCGCGATGAAGAGGGCCTAGAGGCGCTTATCGCTTCCCGACTCAACAAAGCTGTTGGGAGCCACTGATGATAAGGAATGATCATGAGTGAAGTGGCGACGGTTGTAGCCGGCTGGGGAATTACGTTCGTTCTTTTAGCCACGTATTCAATGTGGGTGGTGTTGCGCGGAAAGAACATCGGCCAAGAGCTTGGTATTGGTGAGATTCAAGACTCTGACCCAGGAAAAGACGCCGGCGCGACAACGGATTCTTAACAATGGACCTAACCCCGCTACACGAGGTCGAAGCGCCAAACGAGATGCGTCGACGAGTGCATCGACGCCGTCGCTGGTCGGTTTTAGTGATAGCGGCGGTCCTAATTTTCGCTATGGCGTTTATCACGGCGCAGGGCCTGAGAAATGCAACCTTGTTTTTCCGAAATGTCGATGAGGCAGTGGAACAGCGCTCTGAGTTAGGAGAACGCCGTTTTCGAATACAGGGCCGGGTTATTCCGTCCAGCGTGAAGAGCGAATCGGGTTTAACTACTTTTGAGATAGTCCATAACTGTGTTGTCGCTTCAGTTTTGCATTCATCTGACCCGCCCGAATTATTTAGCTCGCCATGGATTCCAGTTGTACTGGAAGGGCATTGGGTAGATGGCGAAGTCGAGACGGTGGCGGGAATCGACACTCATTATTTCTCTAGCGATCGAATGCTTGTAAAGCACACTAACGAGTATGCGTCAGCTAATGAAAAGCGGATAACCGATGAACCGCCGGAGGGTTTTCTTGACCAATGTTCGTTCGAGGTCCCGGCAGCTGCGTCGTGATCGCGCTCCTTGGCACTTTCGGGATAGCGATCGGATTCATTGGCGCACTGGGCGGAGCAATGACGTTGATCTCAGCGTTAGCTTTAAAGCGAGAAGCGCGGCACCGGAGAGCAATAGCGTGGATTTTTCTGATGGCTGGAGGCTGCCTCTTGGCTGTCTTAGCGATGGAAATCGGGCTATTGCGCGACGATTTTTCTATGCAATATGTGGCTTCGAACTCGACTCGTTCTACGCCGGTTCTGTACAAGATTGCGACTCTGTGGGGAGCGCTTGAAGGCTCGTTGCTGCTCTGGGCGTTTGTGTTGTCCGGGTATGTAACTGCGGTTGCTATTAGTTTTCGTCGCCAGATTCAAGATCGGCTTGTCGCGTGGGCATTACTGACGATCCTCGTCGTTTGTATTTTCTTCTTCGGTCTTTTGGTCGGACCGGCTGATCCGTTTGGCACTTTGTCAATCGCCCCTCTGGACGGTGACGGTTTGAATCCGTTGCTTAGGAATCATCCATTGATGGCGATTCATCCAGTGATGTTGTATTTGGGTTACGTCGGGTTCACGGTGCCGTTTGGATTTGCGGTAGCAGCCTTGGTCACGGGTCGTCTCGGTGAGGGTTGGCTTGTGCTGACCCGTATTTGGACGCTTATTGCCTGGGTGAGCCTGACTGTCGGGATACTTCTTGGCGCTTGGTGGTCTTACGAAGTATTGGGGTGGGGCGGTTATTGGGCATGGGATCCGGTAGAAAATGCTTCGTTTCTTCCGTGGTTGACTGGAACGGCTTTCATTCATTCTGTGCTTGTCCAAGAACGACGCGGAATGTTACGGGTGTGGAATTTGTCGTTGTTGTTAACAACCTTCGCATTGACCATCTTCGGCACCTTCTTAACTCGTTCGGGGGTCATCGACTCGGTCCATGAATTCAGCGCGTCGAGTCTGGGTCCGTTGCTTCTAGGATTTTTCGGGTTCATTTTGGTTGTATCGGTAGCCCTCGTCGGCTGGCGCGGCGATGAGCTTCGTTCTCCGGGTTCGATAGATTCGCCGCTCTCGCGTGAAGGAGCGTTTCTTGCGAACAACCTTTTGTTCACACTGTTTGCTTTCATCGTTCTGCTAGGAACGGTTTTCCCTCTGATAGTTGAGGCCATTAATGATGATCAGTTGGCGGTCGGGCGACCTTATTTTGATCGGATGCTTTTGCCTATCGGTATTGCACTGCTTTTAGTAATGGGTATCGCTCCTGTTCTTACTTGGAGGTCTACCGCTGCCCAAACAATAGGTACTAGGGCGTTGATGCCTGCTGCTACAGGGGCGACGGTGATGGTGTTGGCATTGATTTTCGGCGCCCAAGGACTGGGGCCCGTTCTTGGTATAGGGCTCGGTGGTTTCGTAGTTGGATCTTCAGTCCGCCACCTCTTTCTTGCTGTGCGGCGGAATGGATGGGCTGGTATTACAGGGCGATCTGGGGGAGGGATGGTCGCTCATATCGGAGTTGCTTTGCTGGCGTTCGGATTTATAGCAAGTACTTCGTTCAGCGAAGAAGGAGAGTTTCAGCTGCGTCCAGGAGACCGAGGATCAGTTGCCGGCCATGAAATAACGTTCGTGGAGGTCATCGATGAGATGGATGGGCCTAACCGTGTTGTTCGCGCCCGCGTCAATGTGGAAGGTAGAGGTGTTTATGCGCCGGCAATCACCCAATATCCGACTTTTGGAAGACCTATTGCAACTCCATCGGTAGCGACCAGTTTCGTAGACGATGTGTACTTAAGTTTGATCGCTATACCTGAAGAGGGCAGTGATTTGGTCGTTATACGGGTTCTGGTAGAGCCATTGGTTGCTTGGATCTGGTTGGGAGGCTTGGTGATTGCCGGCGGAACGCTGCTAGCGATGGTCCCGAGGAGAGGACGTTTTAGTGCTTTTGCAGACGAGGCCGAGACTGAAGAGGTTGGTTTGTGATCGATCGACACACTTGGGCTGTTCGGCTCGTGAGTGCGGGAATCGGAGCCATTCTTTTGGTTTTCGTCGTCCTCTTGGCGACTAGGGAAACTGGTGGCGGGACGGCCTCTAGGAGTCCGTTGATTGGTGAGCTTGTGCCAGCAGTGACAGGGGAACGTCTTAATGGAGCCAGTTTTGATGTTGATGATTTTGCCGCTGGCTGGGTGCTAGTAAATTTCTTCGCTTCATGGTGTGTGCCATGTGAAAGAGAGCATCCAGAGTTGGCTGAGTGGCAGAGACGGCATAAAGAGAATGGGGTCGTCATCAGTATTCCTTTCGGAGATACCGAAGAAGGAGCGCGAGAGTTCTTCGAAAAACATGGTGGAGGCTGGCCTGTGCTGATGGATCAAGAGGCTGCTTGGGCAGTCGCGTTTGGTGTCCTGCGACCTCCAGAATCTTTCCTGGTTGGCCCTGGCGGTATCGTGGTCGCTAAGTGGCAAGGGCAGATAACAGCTGATGAGGTAGACCGAGTTGTGGATGACCTTGAACGTAAAGTTGTTGACCGGTGAAAGTTCGACACTGGGTTTCATGGTTTTGCGTGGTAGTCGTGTCATCGTTAGCGCTTGTGGCGGCGATGGTCGCGGACGATCCGCCGGCTACCGAAGCCGAACGCGCCTACGAAATAAAAGAAACCATGTTGTGTCCGGTATGTGATGGTCAGAATGTTCTCGAATCGAATGCGCCTGTGGCATCGGCGATACGAGCGCAAGTTGACCAACTTGTGTCCGAGGGACGTTCGGATGCAGAAATCCGAGCCTGGATGGCTCGTCAGTACGGCAAGGACGTAAATGCAACTCCTCCGCGAACAGGAATTGCTTCACTGGTATGGGTTATCCCGGTTTTTGTAGCCATCGCTTCAGCAGCTTTAATGATTTCGGTCTTTAGGAAATGGCGGGTGGGCCGAGGAGCCGAAGTATCTGACGACGACCTCGAAATAGTTGCCTCGCTTCGGGAGCAGAGTTGAAATATTCGAATCAATCTGCCTCAAGCGCAGCGGTGCTTAGCGAAGAACAAGAGTTTCTTTTACGGTCATTAGATGATCTGGAAATCGAGTACTCGAACGGTGATTTGAGCGATGAGGAATACGTAACACTAAAAAATGATTACACCCATCGTTTGGCGGCAGTTACTCGAATAGTTACAGGATCTGAGGCGGCTTCTCCGATACAGAAGCAGAAGCGTTACCTCTGGTGGGTTACCGCAATTGTTTTCGTTGGTATTTCGGCAGGCTACGCCGTTGCTCAATTTTCCGGATTGCGTGCCCCTGGTGAGCCGCTTTCAGGAGAGATAGATCGTTCACCTAGAAATCGGCTAGCTGACGCTCAAAGACTGTTTTTTGTTGACGATATGCAAGCAGCTAGGGGAGTTGTTGAAGAGGTCTTGCGGGATGCCCCAGGTATGACTGAAGCATTAGTTTTGTCGGCACAGATACACGAACGGATGGCCAATCCATTAGCTGCTGTTCGACAACTTGATGAAGTCTTACAGACAGAACCGGCAAATATTGATGCATTGACTTTGCGGGGATGGATCTTGGTTCGAATAGATGATCCGGGTGTTCGAGAGGAAGGGGTTCGGAGTCTTGACCAAGCAGTTTCTTTGCAACCTGATGTATATGATCCCTACATTTTCCGTGGTTTCGTAGCGCGAGAACTGGAACGCGACTTTGATTTGGCTATCCGAATGTATGAGATGGCGCTAGATCGTGATCCGCCTGATGCAATGCAGCCGGAGCTCAACAGAATTATTGAAGAGATGAATTCAGAGTTAGATCGTGCTTCTGACTAAAGCCCGAACTTCTCTAGACGAGGGTTGTGCATGCCGAATGTCCCATAGCGAGAGACTCAGCTAGCTGCGGGGCAGTATCTCCATGTAGTCCCGCCAACATTCCTCTTACTAAGCCACGGTCAATAGCGCATAGAACTGGATGGTCGATTGCTGCTTGCCCAAACGGGCAATGTTCTGACACGATTCTTAGCTGCCCATTGGAACTTTCACTGCGAGCCGCGAAGCCGTGTGAGGTCAGAGTTTCAGCGACTGTTGCGACTGCGGACTGCAAAGAACGTTGTGCATCTCCGGGAGCCATTTCTGAAGCTAGGTGAAGGCCGTACTCGTGCCCCACTTCTTCTGCCAGTCTTTCTGCTTCATTAGTGGGAAGAAGTGTGAGTGCTCTTCCTAGCAGCGTTCCCATGAGGTCGTCGTGACGTGCGGGAAACTCGAACGTAATCTCGGACTTGGCTGAGCGATACCGCTTAGATGGCCGGCCGGCTTTCGATTCACGATGTATATCGACTATGACGTGGCCAGCAGCGGCCAACTTATCAAGGTGATGTCGTGCGACGTTGTTATGGAGGCCCATGTTGATGGCAACTTCCGCTGCAGTTAAGCCAGTATCCGATTCTCGGACCCTCAAATAAATTTCTCGTCTTGTGGGATCGCCGAAAGAAGCCGTTATTGATTCTACGGCAGCAGAGAAAACCTCAGGAGTGAGTGACTGGCCGTCCACACCACTAGATTCTAGCTAAGCGCTCGTGATACGCGTTTAATTGTCGATGAATGGGATCAGGACTCCAAATAATGACTGTTTCTGATGATGACCTAGCTGAAATCGTCGGGCAGGTAGTTGATCCCGAATTACGTCGTGATCTTCACACCATGGGAATGCTTCGCGGTGCGTCGGTGGCGGGTAGTAGCGCCCATGTTTTGGTAGCGCTACCAACCGATGAATGGCCTGCTCAAAATGAGCTAGTCCAACTTATAGAAATGGCGATATTAGGGCGCGATGAGATCGAGTCAGTTGCTGTCGACTTTGTAGTCATGGATGAGGCGGAACAAGCCGCAGTCCGTGACCAATTAATCGGAGACCCAGCTTCAACGGTGGGAAGTCAAGAAGCCCATGGGCATGCCGAAGGCAGGGCTGTACGTTTCGCTGAACCCGGCAATCAGACCCGAGTGTTGCTGATAGCAAGCGGCAAAGGTGGAGTTGGCAAATCAAGCGTTACAGCCAATTTGGCCATTGCTTTAGCTCAGAGGAATCTTCGAACAGCGGTAATTGATGCTGATGTTTGGGGATTTTCTATTCCACGCATGTTGGGTGTGGAACGTCCTCCAACTGTCATCGACCAGATGGTGGTGCCGGTTGAAGCTAACGGAGTGCGTTGCATATCGATGGGGTTTTTTGCTCGAGAGGATCAGCCTGTTATTTGGCGAGGGCCAATGCTTCACAAGGCTTTGGAGCAGTTCTTGACAGATGTGCACTGGGACGAGCCCGACTATCTGCTCATAGACCTGCCGCCAGGCACGGGGGATATCTCACTCTCTATGGCCCAGTTCTTACCTAAGTCCGAACTGATTGTCGTGACTACGCCGCAACCAGCGGCACAAAAAGTTGCTCAAAGAGCCGCGTATATGGCAGAAAAAGTGAATCTCCAAGTCCGCGCCGTCGTTGAAAATATGAGTTGGTTTAGGGGTGATGACGAGCGGCGTTACGACATTTTCGGCAGTGGTGGCGGTGAGGCTCTTGCCCAGGAACTTGATGTCCCGCTGCTTGGCCAGGTTCCTCTGGTAACTGAACTGAGGGAGGGTGGCGATGTTGGTCGCCCGATAATGGTGAGCGACCCGGATAACGAAGCTGCATTGGTTTTCAAGGAAATGGCTCGACTGTTGACCGAGGAATATTTGCCGACGCGAAGATATAACGAGGGCCTCAAGCTTGTTTGAGCCAAAATGGTTGTGTGTCAGCACTTAAGAAGTTGAAATTCGACAACCGTTTCACGATGGCTCTTCCCTCGGATGATGTCGATGGCAGTGAAGCCAGACAAGTTGTGGGAGCTTGCTACAGCAGGGTCAAACCAGCAGTGGTGCAAGATCCGAAGCTAATAGCTTTCAGCGACGAGATCTCAGACCTTCTGGGAATAGCACCTGAGGAAGTTAAGAGACAAGAGTTTGTTGAGATTCTGGCGGGCAATAATTTGCTCGCGGGAATGGATACACACGCAGCTTGTTATGGCGGGCATCAGTTTGGTCATTGGGCAGGACAACTCGGAGATGGGCGAGCGATAGCACTGGGCGAAGTCGTTGACATCAATGGCCGCCACCAGATGCTTCAGCTGAAGGGTGCAGGGCCTACTCCCTACTCTCGATCAGCTGATGGTTTAGCTGTTTTGCGGTCATCTATACGTGAGTTTCTATGCAGTGAAGCTATGCACCATTTGGGTGTTCCGACTACTAGGGCGTTGTCGCTTGTCAGTACGGGTGAGGAAGTTATCCGCGACATCTTGTACGACGGCAATCCGCGCCCAGAACCAGGGGCGATTGTTTGTCGAGTTGCCCCAACTTTTATTCGGTTCGGCAATTTCGAGATTTTTGCCGCTCGAGGAGACCATGAAACTCTGCGCCAATTGGCGGACTTCACTATTGCCACTGAATTTCCAGATATTGATGCTGACGATCCGGATCGTTACGTTGCGCTCTTAAGGCAGGTAGTGGAACGCACAGCTGACATGATTGTCGAATGGTTGCGAGTTGGGTTTGTCCACGGTGTTATGAACACCGACAACATGTCAATTCTGGGTCTGACTATCGACTATGGACCCTACGGTTGGTTAGATAATTACGATCCCAACTGGACGCCAAACACGACCGACGCGCAACATCGTCGATATCGGTTCGGAAACCAGCCAGCTATAGGGCAATGGAATTTGGTCCAATTAGCTAACGCCTTATTCCCCTTGGTTGAAAAGGTCGAGCCCCTCCAAGAAGCGCTAGAACTCTATGGACGTCGGTTTGACAGTAGATGGTCGGAGATGATGGCTAAAAAATTGGGCTTGCCGAGTCTCGAGGACTCGTCCGACCAAGCATTAGCGGAAGACGCGCTAAACGTACTTCAGACAGTCGAAACTGACATGACGATATTTTGGCGAGAGCTCAGCAGCGTTAGCTGTTTGGAATCAGTTGAACCGTTAAACAGAGTTCAACCATTAATGCGTTCCATATACGACCTTGACCGAATTACTGAGGAACAGAAGGCAGTCTTTATCGAATTTGTCGAAAATTGGGCTGGTCGACAACGAGTATTAGGTACTAGTGAAGATGTCCGGCGCTCTTCTATGGATGCGACTAATCCGAAATACGTGCTCCGGAACTACATGGCCCAGGTTGCTATCGAAAGGGCTGAGCAAGGTGATACATCTCTAGTTCAAGAATTTTTGGACCTATTGAAGTCTCCATACGCAGAACAACAAGAGAAGGACACGTATTACGCTCTCAGACCGGATTGGGCGCGCACTAAGACTGGATGTTCGCAGCTGTCTTGTTCATCATGAATCTGAGATCTTCGGTGGTGCCAAGGCAACAGCGGCCTACGCTGTTTTGCTAGCTGTAGCGACAGTGAACAAAAGGCTAAATTCGCAGAACTCGAAGAAAAGGTTGTTTCGTGGAAATCAGAGTCGGCATGATGAACGTGGCAAGAGAGTTGACCTTTGAAGTCAATGATGATGAAGCCGATCAACTCAAGTCAGACTTAGAGTCGGCTTCCGCAGCGGGCGACGGCATGCTTTGGGTGACTGATCGTGACGGTCGCAATCTAGGCATAGTTGTAGGTCAGATTGCTTATGTCGAACTTGGAGTGCCCGGTGATAGACGTATTGGTTTCGCCACCGACTAGCAGGCCTGATCTCGAGTTTGATTGACTCTTTGGTAAATGATTCTTTGCTGACACGGCGATCCCGGATGTAATTTCGTTTGGCATGGCAACTTTGGCCGAATTGACTCGCTTAGATACCGGCCTGTCAAATGATCAATTACGACACCTTCAACGACTGATCGCGTGGTGGGGAATACTCGCAGACCTATCGTTTTCGGACTTGCTGTTATTCGTTCCAATAAATAACCAAGGGGGCGAGTTTGCTATCGCTTCTCAGATACGCCCAACTACAGGTCAAACTCTGTATAGGGACGATCATGTAGGCCTTCGAGTTTCAGACGTTGACAGACCATTGGTTGCGAGGGCATACGAGTTGCGGAAAGTCGTAGATGGCGAAGTGCCGATTAAGCCTGCTAATCGACGAGCAAGCGTCATGTGTATCCCAATCAGTCACGATGGCGAGGTAATTGGAGTTCTCAGCCGAGAGCTGATCCCCAATTTTGCGGAACGTCGTGATCCGGGTGAACTTGAACGGACCTATCTAGAGGCGTTTCATCAACTTGCAAAGATGATCGCAGCAGGCACCTTTCCTTTTGCTGACAACGAAGTTGACATGGAAGAGATTCCTCGGGTGGGCGATGGGTTACTTGTTGTAGATCCCGAAACAAGGATCCAGTACGCGTCACCGAACGCGCTGAGCACTTTGCATCGTGTGGGTGTTCTCGGAAACGTTGCCGGCCGTCGCCTAGAAGATTTAGGAATCAAACACCCAGTCATCGGTAGCGAAGCGGGCATTCTGCGAGCGGTTGTAGCGGAGATCGAACGAAACGAGACAGCGGTCCAATAATTGGGAGAACCGCTTGTTGGGC
>CAJWBN010000029.1 GCA_913020735.1 uncultured Acidimicrobiaceae bacterium | reverse complement strand
GCGGACAACTCTGACCAACCAGGGCGAGCGCTGATGGTAGATAGTGATTGCGCGCAACATGTCGCGTCTGCAAAGAAAATAATGTCCGGATCGGCTTGGAGAATGAATTCTTCGCTCAGTTGTGGATAGCCCCATGCAGTTCCATCCTCATCAGCCGGGTCAGCAATATTCTTAAGGCCCGTCATCGCGTAAATCTGTCCGATAAAGGTTGAACTAGTTACCGAATACAAGGTGTCATCGAGCTCGTGAAAATAGGTTAAGGAGTCTGCGGGCAGTTCGATAGCTTCAACAATCTCTTTAATCTGCTCTCTCATCTCACCAATAACTATTGAGGATCCATCGCTGTTTCCAGTGATTTCGCCGATCTCCTCCAATTGGCTGTAAACGTCTTCTAGCTCTACGGCAGCAGCTGCTATGTACACCTGGATACCTAGAAGCTCTAGTTCTTCTTGCACCCCGGTATCACTGAGGATCACCAGATCGGGTTCGAATGCAGCAATTGCCTCAACGTTAGGGTTCCATCCGGATAAATCGTCAACGACGGGTGCCTGGGGCGGCCAATAACTGTAATTATCAACTGCTATCACTTGTTCCCCTGCGCCTATAGCAAAAAGCATCTCAGTTGCGGTGGGCGACAACGAAACAATGGATTCTGGATAGTCGATCGCCGGTCCATCTAATTTGACGTCGCTTGGTTCTGTCGTTTCCTGACTTTGTGCCGGCATTTCAGTTGCTACTGCAGATTCAGCTGCGGGCTCAGAGGTAACGGCATCCGTATTCAGGGTCGTTGACCCGCTATCCCCACATGCGGCCAAGAGCAACAGGCTAAAGAATATGGACATTACTTTTTTCATTAAGTTTCTCCTGTCGTCCGAGGGCGGAGCGGCAGGAAACCTGCCACACAACGCTTCTTCCTCGAGAATCGTCGTGCGAGGCATTGATTCAGGCGACCGGACTTGTTCTCCGAAGAGACTTCACCGTTGCGGGACAGTGCCGGATTTTTACCGGACTTCGCTGCATCGCTGCACCGTACGTAGGCCATGATATCTGTGCTGTTACAAGCAAACTCGATTAAACCGAACCATTATCTGATTGTGAGAGGGAGGTATAGGAATATGGCTCTACGAGGCACCTCGGTCAGAAGACGTGAAGACGCCCCACTTCTAAGAGGTGAGGGCACTTTTGTTGCTGATATTCAGTTCCACAACCCGGCCTATGTCCAGTACTTAACTTCGACAATCGCGCATGCAAAAGTGCTTTCAATAGAGACTTCAGTAGCTCTTTCGATGCCTGGGGTTATTGACATTGTCACAAATTCTGATCTTGACATAGGTCCGTATCCATCTGCTAACCCACTATTTGATGAGGCGATGGTCCGGCCATTGTTAGCTGATAAGCGAGTTAGATTCGTTGGAGAGCCAATCGTCGCGATTGTTGCTGAATCTCCGTCCATAGCCGCAGATGCCGCAGAATTAGTCGAAATCGAGTATGACTCTTTGGATGTTGTGGTCGACGTTGAGGCCGCATTGGACTCGGAGGTATTGCTATTCGAAGGTACGGCTGAAGGCAATGTTGTATGCCGTATGGAAGCTGAGGGGTTGGAAGCTGACTTTGGCTCTTGTGAAGTGGTTACCGAGGTGCGGACGGTCAATAATCGATTGGCTCCAGCACCCATTGAAACCCGTGTTGCCGCCGCGGAGTGGACGAGCGATGGCCGGCTTCATTGTTTTAACGCTGGTCAAGGGCCGCACCCTGTGCGCGCAATCATCGCATCGATCCTCGGAATTGAGAAGGAACAGATACGTGTTGTTTCGCGCGATGTGGGCGGGAGTTTCGGCGCTAAAGCGCGTCCTTCTCCCGAAGAGGCACTTTTGGGTTGGATTTCAAAACGCGTGGATCGACCTGTCGTTTGGGTTCCGACCCGGAGCGACGACATGGTGGGTCTCGGCCACGGCAGGGGGCAAGTGCAATATTGCCGTATTGGTGGCACCGCCAATGGAGATATCAAGGCCTACCACCTTCACGTAGTCCAAGAGTCAGGCGCATACCCAGCAGGTGGAGCAGGGCTTCCAGCTAACGCCCGAGCGATGCTGACTGGCTGTTACGACATACCAAGCGTCGGTTTTAGCTCCGTCTCGGTGGTGACCAACACCACTCCAACAGGCGCCTACCGTGGGGCCGGAAGGCCTGAAGCGGCCGCTGCAATCGAGCGAGCAGTTGATGCATTTGCCATGGAAATAGGTATGGATCCAGCTGAGGTTCGACGACGTAATTTTCTGAGTCCCTCGAGTTTTCCTTTGGTGACTAAGACCGGTTCGTCTTATGACAGTGGCGAGTACGAAGCAAGTCTTGATGCGGCTTTGACTGCGAGTAACTACGAAGAACTAAGAACAGACCAAGCAAACCGGCGCCTCAACAAAGAAACACGTCTACTGGGGATAGGTGTGGCGAGTTATGTGGAACGCACCGCAGGAGCTGGTCGCTCAGAATACGGTGGGGTTGAGCTTTTAAGTGGCGGCAAACTACGGGCTAGGACAGGTTCCTCTCCCTACGGGCAAGGGCATCAAACGGCTTGGGCGATGCTCATAAGTGACGCTACTGGCGTCAATATGGAAGACATTGAGGTGCTGCACGGCGACACTGACGAAATTCCTCAGGGAGGCATCACGGGTGGTTCGCGGTCAGTTCAGTTAGCGGGCGCCGCTATCTGGGAGTCATCTGAATTGTTAGTCGACCAGGCTAAGAAGGTCGCCGCAGATTTATTGGAGGCTTCCGAAGAGGACTTGTCTCTTGATACAACTAACGGGCTTTTTCACGTAATCGGAACCCCATCTATTGGGGTTTCTTGGCGGGAGGTAGCTGAGTTGGTCGAAACTCAAACTGATGGGCCTCGACTTTTACATGCCGAGGAGATCTTCGACTCCGAAGGTCCTACTTTTCCTTTCGGCACTCACGTCGCTGTAGTTGAAGTAGATGTTGAGACCGGTGCAGTTGAGCTGCAACGGCTAGTCGCGTGCGACGACGCCGGTGTGATCTTGAACCCTTTACTTGCTGATGGTCAAGTTCACGGCGGCCTGGCTCAAGGCGCTGCTCAAGCTCTCGTGGAGGAATTCCGTTACGACGATTACGGGAATCCGTTGACGAGCAATTTGTCTGACTATTCAGTTATCTCTGCTACAGAGTTACCGATGTTTGAGCGAGTGGTGCTTGAAACGCCCACACATATAAATCCTCTGGGAGCGAAAGGAATCGGTGAATCTGGGACGGTTGGGGCAACTCCAGCGATTCAAAATGCAGTGATCGATGCCTTAAGCCACCTTGGTATTCGCCATTTGGACATGCCGCTGACTCCAGAAAAGGTTTGGCGAGAAATTCAAACTCGATCGGACTAATCACCACTGTGCGTGCGGGTCGATTTGAATTACTGCGGTCATTTCGTCGTGCAAGGTTGCGAAATCATTTGATCGAATCCCAGATCGACCAGAACCTTGGGTTTCCTCGCTCATATCGACAGTGATGTTGAATTCGTCGAAGACCTCTAATACCTGATCAACCCAAATTCGTTCTTGATCAGCCATCGACACCGTCAACAACCCGTTGTCCATCAACTCCTGGTCAGAATCAGCGAAATATTCTCTGCCGTACGGAGCAAGTTCTAGGACTACGGGTTCTAAGCGTTTACGACCTTCATCGCTAGAGAGCAGACGGCGTAGCAAAGATAAGCCGTGTTGAAGGTGGAAATTTTCCTCTGCAAGGGCTCGTTGCGCAGTGTTACCTAGTTCCGTCCAACTCGAATTAGTCAAAGCTGACCAGCGAACTTGTTCGGCCATGTCGTGGAGTACATGACGAACCAGGGCTGACGACCAGTCGTGACAAAGGAACTCAGTTATATGGGCGGACCGGTATTCCGAATGATCACGGCCGTAGGCCAGCTGATCGATGTCATCTGACAGCAACGAATACAGTGCTCGCGCATGACCAAGCTCATCTTGAGCAATCGAGGTGAAAGCTAAATCCTCTTCCAGGAAGGGGCCGATAGCGATCCACCATGAGTGGTTCTGCCCTACACACAATTCGTCATCAGCGAAAGAAAGAACCAGTTTGTGAGCTTCCTGCGATGGCACCATTAGCTAACTTTCGTTACCCGAAGTGGCTCGGCGAAGCTCTGCTACCAATTGCCCATCGTTATGTTTGTGGGTTCGGTCAGCCATCTCCAGCTCTATTTCGTCAGCAACCAAGACGTGGCCGCGAAAGACCACCCACATTTGATCTCCTTCGCTCCGTCTGCCGTAAGCCTCGCGAGCATAAGTGAGTGCCATTTCATCATCCGGCGCATCCACTGAACCTGCGTGCGTGAATGGATCTTTACCTGACTTTTTAAGGAACACCTCATAAGTTTTCATAACGCTTCAACCTTTGGTGCAGAGGCAAGTCCGTCGGTAAGCAGCAAATGAATTTCATTACCCAAAGATGATGTATCCAAGGTTCCTTCGGTCCTGAACCATCTGGTCGTACCGTTCAGCAAAGAGAGTATTAAGTTCGCCATTAAGGAAACATCTAGATCGGAACGAAATTCCAAGTTGATGCAGCCAGCTTCAATGACTTCACGAAAAGTTTCTTGATATCGGTCGAACATCACTACTGCTTCTTCTCGTTCGAGTTCGGGAAGAAAGCGAATCTCATTGAGGAAGGTGCGGGCTTGGTCTGGGTCTTCCACCAGGATCTGAAGATGGCCTTGGACAAGTCTGGACAACTTTTCGGTAGCTGTACCGGACATAGTCTTAACCTCATCCGCCAACCCTTGGAAGCGTGAAGCAGCTTCTCGAACTACATCAACCAGCAATTCATCTTTAGAAACCACGTGGCTGTACAGCGACGACCCACGAATACCTAGTTCTTTGCCGAGATCTCGCATCGAAGTTCCATGGAAACCTTGTTCCGCGAACAAAACCCGTGCAGCCGCGATGACATCGGCTCTATTTCGTCGAGTCACTGATCGCTTGCCTCTCGAGACCGCACTACTTCTATCGGGTTTCGGCAATTAGCGCACCAATGCACCGATCTGCAGGCTGTAGGCCCCACATCGCTTCGCTTCTCTAATGACGTTGTGCCGCATACCGGGCATTGTGTGCGGCCCGATCGCGGGGTTATCGCAATGGTGTACTCATTTGCCAAGATTTGTTGAGCGTCCTCGCTTATACGGTCGGGAGTCCATACCGGTGAGCGACAAAATCGCACCGCTACTTCATGTCCTAGTCCTCGAGCTGCCGCCTTAACATCTTCTTCGATGATGCCCAGCGCCGGACATCCCAAAATAGTAGGGACAAGGTCAACCCGAATAGAGGAAGCGTCAATCACCACATTTTCCAGAATTCCCAGCTGGTTGATAGTCAGATCCGGATATTCGGGGTCTTTAACCGACCCAACGGCTGATCGGACTGTTTCGAGATCTGACTGCGTAATGGTCACGCGGGCACCTGCGCTGAAGAGTCCAGTGCTTTTCGAACCCACTCAGCGTTCTGCCAAGCGGTTCGCGCGTCAGCGATTCGACGCGCACTATCAGGCCCCCCATTTCGCATCGTTTTCTTTAACGGTTCCCAATCAATCTCACTGATTTTCCATTTCCCATCGACTGGGTCTTTCCTCAGATCAGGGTCCGGAATGACGAAGCCGCCGCCTAAAAGCTGTGGGACGAACTTTTGTACGTAACGGTCTCTTAAGACTTCGTTCCGTTCTGACTTGATATGCCACCTCAACAATTCGTCGCCTGGCCGGGAGTCCGGACCGAACAATTGAACTGCCGGTAGCCACCACCGATTGATCGACTCCTGCATCATGTCGTGCTGTGTCTCTGTCCCATGCGCCATCAAAAGCATCATTTCTTCGCCATTGCGCATATGAAAGCCTTCCTCTGCGATGACGCGTCTAAGGATTCGCTTGTACGGGCCATACGAACAGTTTTTGAATACGGCTTGTTGGCTGGCCAGAGCAGCTGCGTCAACCAAATAGGCAACAGCTATTTGATCAGTCCAACTGTGCACTCGATAGTGAAAGACATTGTGGAAGTGAGTCCTTCCCTCAAGCAGATCAACCATCATTTCTTCGCGCGTCTTGATCCCTAGGTCAGCGGCGACCATATACAGAAGATGGGCGTGCCCTATTTCATCCTGGGTTTTAGCAAGAGCTGTTAGCTTCCGATGCATTCCTGGCGCTTTGGGAATCCAATCTCTTTCGGTAAGACCACCCATGTACTCACTATTTGCGTGCAACTCGATAAAGCGAAAGACGGCGTTTCTATAGCTTTCGGGCATGTCGTCATTAGGTTCGACAACACCTCCAGCATCTAGAAAGTCTTCGAACTCTTCCATGCTGCTCCATGTACGCATAAGAAAAGTATACACACGAACGTTCGTTAGCTTTTCGTTAGTGCCTCATTCGTTAGCTGACCCGTTGAAAGAGCCCAGTCTTTAATGAGGCCAGCATGGCGCCATGTGCTGTCCTTATATCCACGAACATCCTCTGGCATGTCCGTCAATGAACGCACAAGTTCCCCCAAGGCTTCGGGATAATCCGCTACCGATGAAATCTTTTGCCTCAGAATTCTGATCGTGAACACAATCACACCACTTTGAGGGAGTCGTCGAAGGGTCTGATATTCGACGCGTAGCCACACACGGTCAGCCACGTTGGCAACGGAGATGTCATCACTCATTGGCTCGTGGCGCCGCTGGGGCATCAATCTCAAACTTGGGTCATCAGTAAGAGTTCGGTTGGCTCTCCAAACCGGGGTTTCAGGTCGTAGACGGTCGAAGAAGGTCCTCATCGGTTGAGCTAAGTCGGAGTCGTATCGGGGCACTGGTTCATGGATTACGTCAAGGGTTTTTCCATATTTTGAAGGCACATCCCATTGGGTTGGAATTGCAACAGCACATGCGGTCATTGTCCAACCCTCGGGTCGTCTTTCCAGAAGGCAAAGGTCTTCTTGGACAACGCGGCGAATCGCTTCTATCGGAGCTTGATGACGGTCTTGGTTGATCGTCAGGGTTTCCAGGTCAGGTCTTTGTCGAAGATGTCGAAGGACCTCACCTGATAGTTCTTCGCATCCTGCTTGAGCAGAGGGCTCGCTATAAATAATTTCATCTCGCTGAGCGTCGATAAGCCGTCCGATCTCTTCTAGTTCGGCGTCGCGGTGTCGGTCAACGAGCAGCCATTTGTCATTATCGAGTGGCTTGACCCCCATTCGCCACTTAAAGGGCTGCGGGTCGGGTGAGATTAGGTCGGCAGCACATACCGGTGTGTGCTTCAACATTCACCAGAAGTATGTAGTTGGGAGGCTCTCCTCAGGATTCGAAACACAGGGTCCTTAGTTAGTTCTAGTGCCTGCCAGATTTCTTTTTCTTCTACGATCTCGTCCGTTGTGCCTGCAGCAAAGTTCGAGACAACCGCTATCGAGGCGTACCGGATACCAGCTTCGCGAGCTAGGGCAACTTCCGGGTAGCCCGTCATTCCAACTACCTGAGCGCCTAATTGAGTGAACATCCGGATTTCGGCTGGCGTCTCAAATCTGGGCCCGTCAGTGCACACGTAGGTAGCTGTGTTAGTAACTTCCTGGCCTTCGAGTTCGGCGGCTCGTATGAGTATCGCTCGAAGTTCTGGGTCGTATACAGAAGTCATATCTGTGTGAGTCACCTCACCCGGGCGATCAAAGAATGTGCATTGTCTGCCTTGTGTGAATTCGATGAAATCGTCAACTACAAACAGTGACCCTGGGCCTCGTTCAGGGACCATAGAGCCAACTACGTTGACGGCGAATACCGACTCCACCCCAAGGTCAGCTAGTGACTTGATGTTTGCTCGATAATTGATCGCGTTAGGGGGAATGGAATGGTCGCCTCCGTGTCGCGCTACGAAGGCGATGGGGATGCTGTCCCATGTCCCCATCGATACGGTTGCCTGACCATATTCATTGGTGAAGACTTCATCTTTTCGTTGCAGAAGGCCTGGAAGTTCGTAGTAACCGCTACCGGCAATAATCCCGATCATGGGAGCCATCGTTGCACGTGCGGCTAAGGCCGTGGGCGAACTTTATCTATCTTGTATTAACCCGAAGTTATGTGCCTGAGTCTTCGGCCAACCGTTTACCGCGACTTTGAACTTCATGGAGAGCCTGTTCAAGGTCAAAATTCGGTAGTCGCCCATCAGCGACTACTTGTGTGCCTCCGACCCAGACATCAGTTACGTGTCTACCGCTGCCAGCCCAGGCAACGTGAGCAATCAGTTCGTCGTCGTTCGTGACTGGAACAAAGGTCGGATCATCGAGGTTGAGTCGGATGAAATCGGCTTTTGCGCCAACTTCAAGTGTTCCCACATCGTCGTTGCCTATTGCTCGAGATCCCTCAACAGTCGCCATTGTCAAAGCATCTTGCGGTGTCATTGACGACGCATCCAAGCTCGACACACGAGCAAGTAGAGGAGCAAACTTTATTTCTTGCCATAGGTCAAGGTCGTCGTTCGAAGCTGGTCCGTCAGTTGCTAATCCAACATCGATTCCCTTTGCGCGCATCGCCGTTATGGGCGCAGTCCCCGAAGCGAGTTTCATATTGCTAACCGGGCAGTGCGCTACACCAACTCCTTTTTGGGCGAAGGTTTCAATATCAACGTTGTTGAGCCAGATGCTGTGAGCCGCAAGTACCCGACCATCGAAGATCCCGTGGTCAGATAAAAGCTGGACAGTTGACCGGCCTCCATTTTGTGCCTCTAATGCGGCGCCTTCAGTCGCTGTTTCGCACACGTGAATATGAAGTAGCGTTTGGAGGTCCTGGGCTGCTGAAGCGATTTCAGAACACACTTCAAGCGGCAGGTCATAGGCAGAATGCGGCCCGAATCCGACGGTGATCAGCGACTCAGGGTCGTGGTATTCAGAATGGAATTCTGCGATTTCGGTGATCCGGTTGTCGACCGCAGCCAAGCTATTTCCGTGTACTGCTGAAATTATTCCAGGCGTAATAGCTAGACGAATCCCTATTTCGGTGGCTGCTTCGACAAGAGCATCTTCGAATAGGTACATCTCACAAGTGCTTGTTACTCCTGAGAGAAGCATCTCCGCCGCGCCAAGTCTCATTCCCCATAAAGCATCTTCTACAGTCATCTGACCTTCTCGTGGCCACATGACTTTCGTCAACCAATCCATGAGGGGAAGCCCATCGCCCGCGCCGCGCACCAGGGTCATGGGAGTATGGGCGTGACTATTGACCAATCCAGGCATCACTAGACCTCCGAGCTCGCTCGTCGGGCCGTGATGAACTGGGGCATCGGCCTGTTTGCCTATCCAGGAAATTCGACCGTTTGTCACATCTATCGCAACATCGGAGAGAAGCGAAACGTCGCCATTACAGGTAATCGCGTGATCAGCGAGGTAGCGGCTTGTGGTCACATAAACCATCCTGACATGAACTCTTCATTTCAGTATGACCGTTAGATGATGCTTCTAGCGTTAGACAGTGACAAACTTTGTTGTGTATGTCGCTGTTCTTGCAAAGAACTTTTGATTCCTTAGCTAACGGCTCTGCTTATGCAGCGCTGGCAGTAGCTATTTCAATGGTCTTTCGTTCGACCGGCGTACTGAATCTCGCTCAAGGCCAGCTTGCAATGTTCTCCACTTATATTGCGTTGGTTCTTGCTACTGGCCCTAGTCCCTACATGAAGTTTTCATCAAACACCGATCTCATAGGAGCTGCGTGGCCAGTGTGGGCAGCGATTCTTGGTGCAATAGCTATTTCTATGGTCATTGGGGCTTTTACCGAGAGGGTGATTATCCGACCTATCAGCGACAACCCGGTGGCAGCTGTCGGCGCGACATTAGGCCTGTATCTACTTTTGGGGGCTTTTGTTCGCAAACAGTGGGGCGGTCGCACCATGTTTTTGGGTTCCCCGTTTCCTCAAACAGCGGAAGATCGTTGGGACATCGGTGGCGCCCGTCTTTGGCATGACAGCGTCGGAATTACTTTGACCATGATCGCTGTCCTGGGCCTGTTGGCAGTGCTGCAACGGCGTACTAAAGCCGGGCTCGCGTTCCGAGCTGTGACATCCAACCGAACCGGTTCGCTCCTTGTGGGTATCAGGGTAAGCCGAGTTCTCATGTTCGGCTGGGCCTTAGCCGCTGGGATCGGAGCGCTGGCTGGGGGGCTGATAGCCGGGGAGATCAATGTCCGTCCAGACATGATGGGTCGCCTATTAGTGTTCGGTCTCGCAGCCGCCACGCTAGGAGGTTTGCGCAGTCCGGTTCTCGCTTTCGTGGGTGGATATTTGTTCGCTTTTCTGGAAACGATGCTGGGTGGGTACGTAAGTTTCGTCGATAGCCAAGTAACTCTCGTTTGGGCATTACTGGTCTTGATCATCGTGTTATTCGTCAGACCTTCAGGTTTGATGCCCCGGACGGAAGCGTGGCAACAGAAATGACCACTCAGGCTTCGTCGAGGTTCGGAGTAAAGCGTCTGGCGTGGATCATCGGGTCAGCCATATTTGTTGGGCTTTGTTTACGGGTCGCGTTTGCGGCAACTCCGAAGATAGTTACTGACTTATCTAATGTGATTGCTCTGTCACTCGCGTTCGCCGGGCTAGTGGTGTTGACCCATTATTTGGGTCTGCTCTCACTGGGACAGGGAGCTTTCGTCGGGGTCGGTGCTTATGCCGCGCTGCATGTGGTCAACGATTTTGGGGCTCCGGTGTTATGGATGCCTCTCGCTGGTCTAATAGCTGGGACGCTAGTCGGCGCGGTGGTTGCCATCCCTTCGTTGCGCTTACCAAAGGCTTATTTGGCATTACTCACTCTCTCTCTAGGAGTTGCCTTCCCGATCATCCTTAAGCAGGTGGACGGCAATTTACCGGTGACCTTAGATGGCGAGTTCATCGCGCCATCGTGGACGGGCATCGCTGAAAACGATGAACATATTTGGGAACTATTCCTAGTAGCTGCCTACGCTTCGATAGCTATTTTCCTAGTTCAGGGCTTATTACGAGGGCCCATCGGGCGAGCATTTATCGCCAGTCGAGATCAGCCTGAGGCTGCACGAGCATTTGGCATTCCGGTCTACCGACTCAGACTTTTTGGCGTTGCTTTAAGTGGTGGGATGGCTGGACTTGCCGGCGGCCTTTTGATGGTCCCCACCAACTTCAACGACTACACCCATTTCCCAGAGGAACTCTCAATCAAGATGTTTGCTCTGGCCATGGCTTTTGGCGGCTCCCGACTTATTTCCGCGGTGCCGGGTGCGCTGGTTTTGATTTTCCTACCAGTTTGGTTGATAGATCGAAATTGGGTGGTCGAATACGGATGGGTCGGTTTCGTGAAATCGGAGGGTTTCATATATGCAGCGCTTCTTCTAGCGACCGCCTACCTCACAAAAGGCAGGGGCTTCATGTCCCTGTTCGAGAGCCGTGCACCAAAGCCAACATTGAAACCCAGCAATCGTCGCGTTACCTCGGTTGTGCGGGGACTAGTTGAGCTTGACACCCAGCTAGGTGAGTTGGAGGGGCTTGTGGCCAAGCAATCTGATTCACGTTCTCGCGAAGAAACCAACGATTGAAGCCACTGGGCCTTAACTCAAGAGCCAATCTGCTGGAGCGAAGTCACTCTCAGAAAAAAGTTGACTTTGGAAACGCTGCATTCCGCTAATCCATCTGTCAACATCATTGGCTTTTCGTTCCCTATAAGTCTGCACTTCGGGGTGAGGGAGCACGAGGAAACGCTCTTCGGTCATACAGTCAATAACAGTGTCAGCTAGCTGTTCCGCTGTAAGAACTCCGTCGCCTGCCGCACTGCCTGGGGTACCTCTGTCTTGGTCGAGACGGTCAGGACTATTGGAAAGGATATTTGTTTCTACCGCCTGCGGGCAAAGCATTGAAACCCGAATACCTCGTTCTCCATAAGTGATTGCCAAGAACTCTCCAAGCGAAACAGCAGCGGCTTTCGTGATCGAGTACTGCATCGACCCCAGTTGGGTGAGCAGACCTGCGGCTGATGCTGTGTTCAACAAATAGCCACCTCCGTTCGCGACCATCGCCGGTATCGATGCCCTCGCCGCGTATATATGGGACATCACATGCACTTCCCACATGCGCTGAATCTCTTCGTTGTCAGCTTCTACGCCCCCTTGGGTTACGTAACCCGCGTTAGATACAAAAATGTCGAGACTTCCGTAGTCTTTAATTGTCTGGTTGACGAGGTCAGTAATTCCGCCCTCATCTGTCACATCTAGTTCAACTGCGGTACCACCGACCGTTTGGGCCACACGCTCGGCATTCGATTTATCTCTATCGACAACCACCACACCACTAGCGCCTTCATCATGAAATCTTTTTGCCAACGCTTCACCGATTCCGCTACCTCCACCGGTGACGATGGCAACTTTGTCTTTTATCTGCATGCCAGCAGAGTAACGACCTGCGACAAGAGGTGCATGGTTGAAGCTCCCATCTCTATGCGGTTCGAGTCTCAGATCTATCCAACTCTCAGGTTGGAAGGGTTATTTGACTAGTCTCCCTTTAGGCGCCCAGGAGGTTATTCGATGCCTGCACCATTGGAAGATGTGACCGTTGTAGAAATCGATAATTGGATGGCTTCTCCCAGCGCTGGCGCGATTCTTGCTGACCTTGGAGCCAACGTCATCAAGGTAGAACCGTTAACCGGCGATCCGATGCGCAACATGGGTCGACCTGCAAAAGTTTCAGACGAAAAGAAAGGTTTCGACTACCAGTTTGATGTTTCCAACCGGGGCAAAAGATCGATCGCTATTGATCTGGAATCAGATGAAGGCATCGAGGTCGTACGTGCTTTAGTCGCGACAGCCGACATTTTCATGTGCAACCTGTTGCAACACCGCCAAGAGAGATTCGGGTTGGATCCAGAGGCTCTGCAAAGAGTCAACGGTCGAATTGTTCACGCGACGCTTACCGGGTATGGGACAAGAGGGCCTGAAGCTCACCGACCTGGTTACGACGTCACGGCTTTCTTTGGTCGCTCCGGTTTGTATGACGCTATGAGAGAAGGTGAGACAGGCACAGTGCCGATGGCCAGACCAGCTCAGGGCGACCACACCACAGGGCTGGCCTTTGTCGGCGCCATTTTGGCTGCTCTACGGCTCGCCGAACGAACTGGAGAACCTCAAACGGTGGAAACCTCCCTCTACGAAACGGCTATTTGGACTCAAGCCACCGATTACGCAATCACTGCTGTGGACCATGCACCACTTCGTCCTCGTGCACGAGAGAACATGATTATCCCAACTGCCAATCGCTATCCATGTGGCGATGGGAAATGGGTCGTTTTGAATATGCCAGAAGAGAGTGCTTGGCCCAAGTTATGCAGCGTTATCGACCGAACGGATCTTGTTAGCGATGAACGGTTCCAAGATATCCGGGGACGTTTTCAGCACATGCCAGAGATCGTTGCCGCTATTGATGATGCCCTATCTCATAAAAGTCGAGACCAGTGGGGAGAAATCTTTGACTCCAATGGGATTATTTGGGGTCCAGTTCTCGCGCTTCATGAGGTGGCATCTGACCCTCAAGCCGAGGCGTTGTCATTGTTTCCGATGCTCGATAGCGAAGAGATTGGCACTTACCGCACGGTTGCTGCTCCTATGCGATTCGTGGAGGCTGAGGTCGGCCCTAAGTCTCCTGCCCCAAAGTTGGGTGAGCACACTCGTCAGATTTTGGTTGATGCCGGTCATGATGACGTTGAGATTGAGGCCTTGATAAAGAATGGTGCTGTCGGTGACAATTCTTAATCCAGCGTGCATGGCTTACCGTCAGTAGTTAAACAAATAAATCAAAATTGAATGTTGCTGGGAGCGACCATCTGGCTCTGCAAGACCCATCCGAGGAGACCAGCTTGATCCGTCAAAGTTGTTTTACAGCACGCAAGATTATTGGTTACTCGTTGGACGTTAGATTCGAATAGAACCCATTCATTCTGAGGTTCTCTAAGCAACTGAAGAGTTACATCGGTATTGATCAGAGGCTGATCGTCGTCTGCGTTTTCCCAACCAACAGCAGCTCCAAGATCAGACAACGTAGCTACTTGTTGGAACAGAGAAGGGGATTCACCGGCGACAAGCGGATGGTCTAATCGGGCCCATATAAGCCCAGGGCCAGGTTCCTCCGTCGAGCCCGAAAGTATTCTTAGGTCTACAGCGTCTGCGTTGAAGCCGGGCCTCGGATATTCGATGTCTGGGTGAGAGCCAGGATCGGCACGCACTGTGGGAATATCGGGAACTTCTTCTCCGTTCACCACTATCTCCCCCGGTCTCGCTAGCCACTGCGATGTCGCTCTCGCCAACATTTTTCCTTGGCGCGATATGGACGCTTCTACAACTGCTGTTTGCTTACCGTTCTTGATGACCTCGCTGGAAGCCGCCAAATTCTCAACTGGGACACCGGAAAGGATTTCGACGGTCAAACGGGTGCACACGAGGTCCTCTCGATTGAGTTTCTTTTCAAGGATCCATGCAAGTAACCCGCAGATAGGACCGCCGTGCATTACCCCATGACTCCAAGGTCCGCGGGTTAGCTCAGTTGGTTTCACTTCTCCGTCGACGAGCGCGAATAGAGCATCGGGATATTCATTAGGAGCAAGAGAGGCCATCGAACCACGTTAGGGTGCGGGGATGCATCCGTTTCGGTTCGGTGTCCAGTTTTCGAAATCCTCTTCAGGCGAGTCTTACAGAGAAAGTGTCCGCAAAATTGAGGATCTCGGTTACAGCACAGTGTTTTGCCCTGATCATTTTGATGATCAATGGGCGCCAACGGTTGCTCTAACGGTGGCTGCGGAAGCAACATCAACTCTTCGAGTAGCCACTCTTGTATACGACGTGGACTACCGACATCCAGTAACCCTGGCTAAAGAGATTGCGACTCTTGATGTCGTTTCGGGCGGCAGAGTCGAATTCGGAATCGGCGCAGGGTGGATGAATGATGACTACAACGCTGCAGGTATCAACTTCGACCGGCCCGGTGTACGCATAGATCGGATGATTGAGGCCATAGAGGTTGTTCAAGGTTTGTGGTCCGGTGAACCTTTCGATTTTCGAGGCGACCATTACGAGATCAGCGGCTTAGTCGGCACTCCGTCTCCAATTCAGCCCGGTGGTCCACCGGTAATCGTTGGTGGTGGCGGAAAGCGAGTTCTTACCGAAGCGGCCTTACGAGCCGACATTGTTGGTCTTAACGCGTCACTGCACGCCGGATCTGTCGGTCCTGAAACAGCATTATCAGCTCTTGGAGAGAAATTTTTAGAGCGTCGAAATTGGGTCGAAGAAGCCGCTGGGGATCGGTTTCCCCAGATTGAGTTGCAGATGAACACGTTTATGACTGCGATAACCAACACCACTTCAGAGGCAGATGAAATGTTTGAGGGCATGGCCCCAATGTTCGGTCTGTCCCCGGAACAAGCGCGGACTATCCCGATGGTTCTCGCCGGAACCATCAATGATGTTTGTGACCAGCTTCATCAATACCGAGAGTTATACGGCACAAGTTATTGGGTCATCCATGAAGGTGAGGTAGACGCCATGGCACCAGTGGTTGCAAAGATGACTGACACATAGGTCTGAGTTGTTTTGCTCAGATATGAAAGTCACTCCCCGACCCTATGGTTGGTGCCATGATTGACGCTCGCGAAGTCGGCTTTGGCAGCGAAGCTAACGAGCAACTCGCCGGACTGCTTCACGATGCAAAAAGCCAGGATGTGTTCGCGCCAGTCTGTGTCATAGTGCCGAGTAACTACGTGGCAGTTACTCTGCGCAGAGAGCTGGCGACGGGTAACTACGGAGCGACATCTTGGGTTGGCTCAGGTCTAGTCGGAACAGATTTCTTAACTTCATACCGACTTGCTGAAGCTGTCGCTGGTCACACCTTCCTAGCCCAAGGACGTCAGCCGGTACGAGGCGTTGTCATCGGCGCCGCTATACGCCAAATCCTTAGCGATACCCCGGGCATATTCGAACCGATTGCTCACCACGGGGCAACAGAACGGGAGCTCGTTCGCGTATACCGCGAACTTCGCGATTTAGAAGAAAGTGATCTGAATACACTCGCGTCGACCGGAGAGAGAAGTAGCGAAGTAGTTCGTGTTTGCAGCGCCGCCAACCGGTTGCTCCAGGACAAATGGTTCGATGAGTTCGATCTTTTTCGATCTTCAGATCTAGCTCTAGAAAAGGTCTCTAACTTCGGCAGGTTGGTGCTGTTTCTCCCCCAACGGCTAGCTAATACTGAGACAACGTTTCTTTCTCGCTTATCTGATGTCAGCTCCATGACGGCCTTAATCGGCTTAACCGGGAGCGAAGAAGCAGATCGCGATTCCAACAGGGTCGCTGACCTTTTCAACACACAACACTTGTCTTCAAACGTCACTCCCGCTTCTGCCAGCACAGTCATTTCAGTGAGTGATCCCGACGACGAAGTTCGAACTACTGTCCGAGCTGTCATCGGCTTACTTGATCAAGGTGTTGCTGCCAGCCAGATAGCGGTTCTCTATCCCCACCGAAACCCCTATGCCCGGCTACTTGAGGAACACCTCAACGACTCAGCAGTTTCCTTCAGTGGAGTTTCATCTCGAACAGTTGCTGATTCGATGCTTGGACGCTTCATCAGAAGTTTGTTGGCGTTGCCAGACAAAAACCTGAATGTTGACGCTGTCCTCGACTTTCTTGCCAGCTCCCAAATACGTATGCACGTCGACGGTGCACTGTCCGCCCCTTCGGTTTCTTGGTCTCAAGCAGCCATAGCTGCTGGAGTGAGTGCAGGGTTAGAGGATTGGTCGGAACGACTGTCCCGGCATAAAGAGCAACTGGTAGCTACCGCCGCGAAAGAAAGGATTCGCACCGGAGACGACAGTCAGTCAAGTCGTTACGAGAAAAGAGCACACGAAGTCAACGATCTGTTGACCTTCGTAACAGAACTGAACCAGATTGTGAACCCTGAAAGCTTGCCGACCGATTGGGTGGAACTCTGCTCTTGGCTCAGACAAGCCATCGAACGCTATTTAGGGACGAACGATCAGGTTGGACCGCACAACGGCGACTTTTCGGCAGTCGAACAGATTCTGGATCAGTTACAAAATCTGACCAGAATTGAACCCGCCACAACTTTTAGCGTCTTTCGCCGAAGCTTGGAAACACAGTTAGAAGACCATAACGAACGTATCGGCAAACTCGGTCAAGGCGTCCTTGTCGGTGATATACGCCAAGCCTGGGGTCTCAACTTTGAACACACTTTCATTCTTGGCTTAGCTGAAGGAATATTTCCGACGGCACCTCGCAAGAACGGTGTCATCTCGGACGAAGACCGCGCCCAACTCAACGGAGCGCTTTCGGTATCGCGCGACGTCACTAACGATGACCATCGACGCTTTCTTGCCGCTCTTTCATCATCTAACAAAAACACAGTGCTATTTCCGCGTGGTGATCTACGTCAACACAAAGAGAACTACCCCGCACGGTGGTTAGAGCAAATGGCTGAACGTATGGGAGTCCCTTCGCTCAACGAAGCATTAATGGATTCGCGACACTCGTGGGCAATACATCAGCCATCTTTTATTTCCGGCGTTCGAAATTCGAATTTTCCCGCATCATCTCAAGAATTCGATTTAGCGTCGTTGTTGGATGGCCGAGACGAAGGTCAGGATCTCGCGACTGTCTTATTGAATAACACCTCGTCGTTTGAAGCCGGCCGGCAACTGATCGACAGTCGAAATAGCGGCAGGTTCACCCGGTTCGATGGCAATCTCAGCGGTCTAGTCAACCCATCAACAGTCCGGACCAACGTACTGTCACCAACACGTCTGAAGCAGTGGGTTGACTGCCCGCACAGCTATTTCATGCGCCATGTCTTGGATGTCGACGAACCGGAGTCTTTTCGACACGAATTCCGAATTTCGGCCCTCATTCGCGGCTCTTTGATTCATGAGGCTGCAGATCGATTCTTTCAGGACCAAATTTCCAAAGGCACTCCACCAGGTCCGAATCGGCAATACAACGAACATGACATCTTGTTGATGAGACAAATCGGCATGGAAGTAGCAACAGAGCTGGAAACCCAGGGTCTTGTCGGAAGACCACTGTTCTGGAAACGAGATCGTGAACAGTTACTCAACGATTTAGTCGGAATCTTGAAATTCGACAACCAAAGAGAGCCACGAGGAACCGTCGTCGCTACCGAACTCAAATTCGGTTTACCAGATGGTGATTTCCCACCCCTCAAACGCAAGCTCCCATCTGGACGAACCGTGAATTTCAGGGGCAGTGTCGATCGTGTCGAGAAAACAGCCGCGGGAACTCTTGTAGTAGTCGATTACAAAACCGGCAAACTCGATAGCTACAAACAACTCAGTCCCGATAATCCCATATTAGGGGGCTCTCAACTTCAACTCCCTCTCTACGCTGCCGCAGCAAACAGCTATCTAGGCCAGGACGTCAACGAGACCCACGCCAGCTACTGGTTCACCAGTGATTCTCAAAAATGGGCGACGAAAGGTTACCTGGTCACCTACGACGTTCTTGATGCCTTCGACGAAGCGATAGACGTGATTGTTGATGGAATAGAAGGTGGTTTATTTCCTCCCAAACCCGCGCCTTCGTCCTCTAAGTGGACCGGTGTCGGTAAATGTGTTTTCTGTGACCCCGACGCGCTCGGTACTAGAGAAATAGATGAGAAATGGAA
This sequence comes from uncultured Acidimicrobiaceae bacterium, assembly GCA_913020735.1. Classification (GTDB taxonomy): domain Bacteria; phylum Actinomycetota; class Acidimicrobiia; order Acidimicrobiales; family Poriferisodalaceae; genus MedAcidi-G3. The sequence continues at coordinate 983 of CAJWBN010000029.1, read as the reverse complement.
GACACTGTCACTGCTGGACTCGCTCCATCCGTACATCCAACTCCGGGGTGAAGATGCTATTGCTAGCGACGAACAGGGTGACGATGAATAGCAACGTCATACCTCCAGATCAGCATGCACGAGACGCCATCGCTTCTGATCATGACAAGACCTTGTTCGTAGAAGCAGGTGCCGGCTGCGGAAAAACTGAAGCCTTAGTAGGCAGAGTCATCAACCTTGTCACCTCCTCTGATGTGTCGCTCGACGACGTGGCGGTCATCACCTTCACCAACAAAGCAGCTGCAGAACTCCGACACCGTATTAGATCCCGCCTCGAGGAACTCTTAGCCACCTCTTCGGAACCAACGACACGAGAACGATTGGATCTGTCGCTGAAGAAACTCGACGATGCTGCAATTTCTACGCTGCACGGCTTCGCACGGCGCCTCCTCAACGAACACTCCATAGAAGCTAAATTTCCGCCCAATTTCGAGGTCCTTGATGAAATTTCTAGCCAAGTTGAATTCATAGAAAGATTCGAAAAATTTTTAGATTCGCTCCTGCTAGATCCGGAGTGGTCCCGGACACTATTGATCAGCGACGCACTCGGCATCAATCCAGCCAAAGACCTGCTGCCATTGGCCAACGAACTGCACAAAAATTGGGATCTACTGAAACCAGCAAGGTACCCCGATCCTGCTGCCATCAACTTCGAGGACCTTATTGTTAAGGGCCATGCCTTAGCTCTCCAGGAAAACACCTTCATAGGTTCCGCTGATTCGGACTCGATGACCAAAAGCCTGGAAGCAATCCGCCAATTTGTGAGCGAACTCGAAACCGATTTCGACGAGATTCAACAAATAGACACGCTTGCCAGAACCAAGTTGCCCTCTGGAAAAACAAAAGGACGAAAAACCAACTGGACTGACATAGAGAGCCTTCGGTCTCAATTCGAGAGCTACACAGCAGAAGTGGCGTTCTTCCGAGCATCACTTACTGATCTC
>CAJWBN010000028.1 GCA_913020735.1 uncultured Acidimicrobiaceae bacterium | reverse complement strand
CGTGGGCAGGTGACAATCCACCACCCTCACATTCGCTGCCAGCGGCAATAGCCAGCAAGACAGCAGCTACGTTTGGTCAAGAGACATGGCAGCGATACCACAACAAACTTTTGAAAGCCTATTTCATCGAAAACCGCGATATCTCAAGCTCAGATGAGTTAGTTCGAGTTGCCGAGGAATCCAACATCGACAAAGACAAATTTGAAGAGGTCCGAACAACTAACCAGGCAAACTTTACGAAACAAGTTTTCGACGAGTACAACGAAGCCCTCAACAACGGCGTCAACGGTGTCCCAGGAGTTGTTATCGATAACAGGTTCTTGATTTCAGGTGCTGTCGAAGTGGAACAATATCGACAAGCCCTAAACCATTATCGAGAAATCCGAGACAAAGAAAACAACGCTTGAACGTCTAACCCCGTGCAGCAACTGCCAATAGACTGATGGTCGAGCAAAGGATCATATGGACGTAACCCCTGATACCTGGCGTTGGATCTGGTTGGCGATAGCCGCCGTTCTGATCACTGGCGAAATGTTCGTCGCAGGTACGTTCATCCTGATTCCGTTTGGCCTAAGCGCGGCAGTGGCAATGGTCTTGGCTTTTCTTGGCGCACCGCTCTTAGTTGACTGGCTTGTCTTCGTTGGTCTCGGAGGCGCACTGTTTTCCGTTTTCTGGCGAAAAAGCAGAGTCTCTATGGCAGCTATGAAATCGCCGCCAGGAGCAGGACATGATCGCTTAATCGGAGTTCTTGGCCGGACTACAGAAAGCATCCCAGTTGACCCCGCCTCTTCAGGAATGGTGAAAGTCGGCGGTGAAGAGTGGCGTGCGATATCTGACCATGGGCCAATCGACGCTGGCTGCACCGTTGAGATAGTTGAAATACGAGGTACCCGAGTAGTTGTTCGTCAGACTCCTGAGGAGGGGTCCCAATAATGTTTGTATTCGTACTCTTAGCTGTGGTCGCCCTAGTCGTCGTCCTCTTTCTTGTTGCCGGTGTCAAAATCGTTCGACCTTATGAGCGGGGAATTGTTGAACGCCTAGGCAAATACAAAGAAACCAAAGAGTCGGGACTCCAAATCATTGTCCCCTTCATCGACACCATTCGACGCGTAGACATGCGAGAACAAGTCGTTGATGTCCCTCCTCAAGAAGTCATTACGTCAGACAACGTTGTTGTCTCAGTTGATGCCGTCGTGTTTTATGAACCTACCGACCCTCAGCGTCTCGTCTACAACATCGCGAACTTTGTTCTTGCCATTACCAAACTTGCTCAGACCAACTTGCGAAATCTTGTGGGTGATCTGCAACTAGATGGAGCCTTGACCTCACGAGATCGAATCAATGCGGCTCTGCGAGAAATTCTCGACGAAGCGACAGACAAATGGGGAGTGCGAGTAGTTCGCGTTGAGATCCAACGCATCGACCCACCACCAGACGTCATGGCCGCCATGCACGAGCAGATGAAAGCTGAACGCACACGACGAGCAACAGTAACGGAAGCAGAAGGTTTCCGTGAATCAGAAATCACTCGAGCCGAAGGTGAGAAACAATCTCGGATTCTCGAAGCAGAAGGTCAACGACAAAGTGCAATTCTTGCTGCCGAAGGCGAAGCGCAGGCGGTGAGAACTGTCGCTGAAGCCGAGAGCTATCGTCTTCAAACAGTTGCAGAAGGAGAAGCTGAAGCTACACGCCAAGTATTTCAGGCGATCCACGACGGAGACCCAACCAGTGACGTTCTGGCAGTTCGATACCTCGAAGCTCTAAGTCAAATTGCTGATGGCCGAGCCACCAAGATCATCGTTCCGACAGAGTTCAGCGGAGTTCTAGGGGCAGTCACTGGAATTGCTGAGGCGATGCGTCCGATTGCTGACGGAGAACCAGAAGCTGGCTCGATGGCTACTTCAAGTGAATCGGATGCGGACTAGCCGCCCTTCTCTGGTCTAGGCTCACTGCCTGTGATTTCGGAGGCAGCGCGCAAGAAACATGAAGAAGCCGAGGCTGCCGGCGAAGATAGCTACACAGACCCGGAAACCGGATTTCAGGTGTTCACAGCCCAGTTTTTGAAGAGCCGAGTCTGGTGTTGCAGCACTGGATGCCGTCATTGTCCTTGGTAATCAGAGCACATTAAATTGTTTTGTATGAGCATGACGGTCCAACGGCGAGAAGAACTTCAGACAGAAATTCGATCCTTCATGGATCTATACAACGAGGCCTTTGTTAGCGGTACTCGTGACGACTTGCAGGCACTCGTCCACTTGCCAGTCATTTACGTCTCAGAGACCGAAGCGCAAGTTCGCGACCGATACCCGTTCGACCCGGAACGGATGCGGGCTAGCACCGGATTCCACCATCCAAAAACAGAAACAAAAATCGTCCACTTGGAGGAAGACCGTGCGCACCTCACAATTGAAGGAACACGACATCGCGAAGATGGTTCACTTATCGAATCAATCGACAGTTTCTACATTCTCCACAAACGTGACGGTAGATGGGGTGTTTCGGTCTTCTCTGGGATCAGGGGTGCTCGCTAGACAGAAACGTTCAAGGGGTGTTCTAGGCTAAATAGACCATGCAGGATGCGATACCGACTGATCATGTAAAGAGGAATCGAGACATGTGGGATGCCTGGGCTCCTGATTGGTTCGAACGGGGAAAACGTGCTTGGGAAATGGATGAACCTTGCTGGGGCATTCATCAGATTCCCGAAACCCAGGTCGGTTTGCTGCGAGGTTTCTCTCAAGGGCAAGTCATCGAATTGGGGTGCGGAACTGGCTACGTGTCAGCTTGGCTCAGTCGCCTAGGAGGGAAACCAATTGGACTCGACAATTCTTTGGCCCAGCTCTCCAACGCTAAACAATTACAAAACCACTTCGATGTCCACTTTCCCTTAGTTCATGCAGATGCCGAACGTCTGCCGTTTGTTGACGACTCATTCGACTTCGCCATATCAGAATATGGGGCAGCAATTTGGTGTGATCCTTACCGCTGGATACCTGAAACGGCCAGGGTTTTACGTCCCGGCGGCCGACTGGTCTTTCTGGGAAATTCCACGCAACTGATGCTTACGATGCCTGATGACGACGGACCAGCTACGACTTCAATGCAGCGTCCTCAATTCGGCATGTATCGGATGGAGTGGGATGATGACCCTGGGGTGGAGTTCCATCTCTCACATGGAGAGCGGATCAGGCTGCTCCGTCAGAGTGGCTTTGAGGTCGAAGATCTGATCGAGATGTATCCACCTGAGGGCTCCGTAGAAAATCAGTACCCGTTCGTGTCTCTGAACTGGGCCATGCAGTGGCCAGCTGAGGAAGCATGGCTAGCTCGCAAAAACTGACAAGGTCACAACTCTGCTTCCAAGTGCGCTTGACCCAAGAAGGACGAAGATAAAAAGGTTAGTTTCTTGGCATGGGACCGCTTGAAGGTATACGAGTACTGGACTTCACACGGGTAGTAGCCGGCCCGCTAGCTACTCGGATTCTTGCCGATCAAGGAGCCGAAGTTATAAAAGTCGAACCACCCGAGGGTGATCTGAGCAGGTCCTTTCCTCCCTTCCTGCCGGAACAGGTAACGCCCTACTTCGCTCAACAAAACGCTGGCAAATACTTCTGCTCGTTCGACCTGTCAAAAGACGAAACCCCGGAACTAATTACTGAACTCGCCTCAGAATGCGATGTGGTTGTCGAAAACTTCAGACCGGGTGTAATGGCAAAGTACGGATTGGATTACGAACGTCTTAGTCAGACAAACCCTCGCCTTGTCTACTGCAGTATTACGGGGTTTGGGCAAACCGGGCCTTGGGCCAACCGACGAGCATACGCACCCATTGGTCACTTGGAATCGGGGCTTATCGAGTACGACAAGCGAAAAAATAGTCGCGAGGCACGTCAACCCTCTTTGGTGCTCGGAGATTCCGTAACGGCACTGTCAGCTGCAGCAGCAATCAATGCACTACTGGTGCAGGCTGAACGCCAGGGTCTTGGCGGGTACTTAGATGTGTGCATGATCGAGTCGCTGGTCTATGTTCAAGAATGGGTATCAACCGAATTAGCTGGCGGTTGGGAAACCACAAATGGCGGTTTTTGTCACGAGTCGCCGATATTGGAGATGCCTGATGGAGCCCTATGGGGCGTAGCTGGCAGTCCCGTGGCCTGGTTCGCAGATCTAGCTAAGGCCATGGATCGCCCCGAACTAATAGATGATCCTCGATTCGCTGAACCGGGGGAGCGGGAGCTACACAAAGACGAGATCATCAAGATGTTGACGGAGTGGGCTTCAAGTTTCCAGAATTTTGATGAGTTTTTGTTCGCCCTCGAAAGTCGATCACCCTTCACAGCCGCTCAAATGGTTTCCGTTGACGACCTGGCTTCGTCAGACTGGGCTTCGCATCGGCAGCTCCTCACTGAAACGAACAACAACTTGAAAATCCCAGCTCGCAATGCGACAGGAGGCGATATTGGAAGTAACGGCCGAGTCGCTGGGATGGGCTCAGACAACGAATCTGTACTTAAATCAGTTTTGGGTTACTCGAAACAGCAGATTGAAGCGCTAATGGAGTCTGAAGTGCTTGTCTCCGAGCACTAAGGTCCATCATTTCTCTATGGGACTAGATACGTGCTGATAGCAGTCAACGAGGTAACTGACCCTCGAATCGATGTATTTTTGGGGTTACGTGATAAGTCGCTGCGCCAACGCCGAGAAGCTCCGGGCGGAGATCTTGCCGGAATTTTTATTGCCGAGGGTGACATAGTCATAGAACGCGCCATAGCGGCTGGCTACAAGCTGAGATCAGTTCTTGTCGACGCAAAGAGAACACGACCGTTCCCCGAGCAGTTTGATGATGTCGATGTCTTTGCCGCGGGGGAACAGCTCCTAGAACACATAGCCGGATATCACTCCTACCGCGGAGCCTTAGGGTGTTTCTATCGCAAAGAAGTCAACACCCTTGATGACCTGTTAAATGACGCCTCAATTAAATCGCTGGTCCTAGTAGAAGGCATTAATAATCCGACGAATTTGGGGACAATTTTGCGATGCGCTGCAGGCCTCGGCATCGAAGCGATGCTCCTCAGCCCTAACTCGATAGACCCCTTGTCCCGAAGATGCTGTCGGGTGTCGATGGGTGAAGGGTTTGCAATTCCATACGCCTGGCTAACCGATATGACCATGGATATCGGAGCGATCAAAGAGGCAGGGATTGAAGTTCTAGCGATGACACCCCGAAGCGACGCAACAGACATAGACACCCTGAACTATGCGAGAGCCGACAGAGTCGCAGTGATGCTTGGTGCAGAAGGTCCCGGGCTTACCGAAACTGCATTATCGATGGCTACACGACTGGTCAGAATCCCGATGTCCGGTGCCGCTGACTCTCTAAACGTTGGAAACGCCGCAGCAGTCGCTTTCTACGCTCTTGGTCAAGCACGCAAGCTGTAGAGCGTCCTATCTACAGACCGACACCAAGGGCCAACCAACTACTATTTGGACGTGGACCAAATTTGTGACGACATAGCTGCTGAAACACAAGCATTAACTTCAGTTGTTAAAGATCTCACCGAAGATCAGTGGCGCGCACCAACTGTTGCAGAGGGGTGGGATAGCCATGAGACAATTCTTCATTTAGCAGCCACGGATTGGATATGTCACCTCACGTTAGTCAATCCTCAATTATTCGTTGATATCCGTACCCAGTTATCCAAAGGAGAAACGTCTGTCCATAAGACAGTTGGCCCTGAAGTTCGAGCTTTAAAGGGACGTGAATTATGGGAGTGGTTCCTCAACGGCCGTAGCGAGATGGTGAGCGCATTGCGGCAAACTGACCCAAAGGCGCGTATCACATGGCTGGGTCCAGATATCGGCGCTCGTTCCCTCGCCACGAGTCGACTGCTGGAAACTTGGACACACTCCCACGACCTAGCGGACGGCTTTGGTGTTGAATATCCACGAACGAACAGACTTCGTCACATTGCTCATATTGGCGTCGTCACCCATGAATTTAGTTACATAAATCACGGTCTGGTTCCACCGGATCAACCGATACGAGTTGAACTCACAGGCCCGGATGGCGAAAAGTGGAACTGGGGACCCGAGGACGCCACAAATAAAGTGACCTCAACCGCCTACGAATTTTGCAAAGTCATAACAAGACGGGTTCCCGTTGCAGACTCAGCCGTTGAGACCCAAGGTGCGTTAGCGACGGAGTGGATGGAGATTGCTCAGCCCTGGATTGAGCCGCCTCGTATCAGTGACGAAGCTTGAAGACATCGAGGACCATGTTTGTCAGCATGGCACCGAGACTGCCAAACTTGAGCAAAGCTTCAATGAGCAGGAGCTAAGGGGGCAAGTGTGGAGGCACTTAGTGGGGCAGAACGGCTCCAGTTTGAACGGGAACGAATCGCGCCCTATATAGGGAAGATTGGTTTAAGAAGCATCTTTAACTTCTTTTGGTACATAACGGGATGGGTACTTACCGCTGCCCTAGTGACTGCAGATGTCATCTCAATATGGGTGGGTTTCCCGCTCGCTGTTTTCTTTCTTCAAGCTGGCTATATGCCTATGCACGAAGCGATTCACAACACTCTTTCGGCTGGTAGAAGCCACCTGAAATGGATTGACCGATGTGTCGGATCTATAACTGGGTGGCTTTTGTGTGAATCGTTCGTTGCTCACCGGATCACTCATCTCAAACACCACACTCACGCCAATGAGCATGGCGCCGATCCAGATCTTTTAAATGCCAAAGGCACCCCGTCTGACCTAGTTCAGCGAGCGATCTTGGGGTTCGTGCTGTACCCGCTTGGCCCTATCTTTGCGTTGGTGCCCCCACTGCGCCGCTTGATGCCGGTGTCCATTACGGCTCGATTGGGAGAGATGGCCAAGCTAAGGGGTCCTGAGGCGATGAAAGCCAGCAAGGCAGTGGTTTTGAGTCACCTATTGGTGTTAATCGCCGGAACAGCTTTGGGTTTAGCGCAACTGGTTTGGCTCCTTTGGTACGTCCCGGTATGGATCGGGCGACTTTGGTTATCTTTGGTTTTTGGCTGGTTGCCCCACCATCCACATAGTGAAACAGGTCGATACCGAGATACGCGTGTGTTCACGTTTGTTGGTTCCACATTTCTGATCCGTGGCCATGACCATCACCTGCTCCACCATCTTTTTCCGATAGTTCCGCACTACTACTTGAAGTCTTTGTGGAGAGACACGACTGCCCATCTCGTGGCGCAAGGTGCGCGTATCGAAGGTCGCGCCGCGAAATTCGCACTACCTAGATCCGCTAGGAATCTTTGATGGATGAAGAAGAACTGGAGGAACGCCGCCGGATAGCCGCCCTTATAGCCAACCAGGCTCGACATATAGAAATCGACCCTGAAGGTTTATTGCAACTTGACGAAGAAGACGACGACTCCGAAGACGATCCCGATACGGATTTCTTTTATTGATCGACGTAGCGGTCGAACTCGCACTTCATTAAGAGGAGCTTAGTTTTTCGACACTTAAAGTTTTTTTGAGGCGCTGCCATGGTTCTGGCGTGAAATGAACTCATAGCCGTCGTGTCGTTCTTCAATCATCTTCTGTTCGCCGCGTCTCTTGCACTTTCTCCATTGGCGAGAACTACTGGGGTGAATTAGTTCACAGATAAGGCATCTTCCTTTTCGGTCCATCTGACTCTTATTTGGAAGTTCTCGATCCCAGATCCAATGTTTGCGAATCTCGCGATCTACTTCGACCATTCGGTTAACGGAACGTGGATCTGACATAACCTCACTTTAGGGGCGTCCAAGAATTGGGGGAGAGATGAACGATTTTGCTGAAAGAGGGCTACAGCCGACCGAGCCAATTGAAGCGACTCATCAAATCAAGGCCACCGCTTCAGACCTGTGGGCCGTAATTAGTGCCCGTGGCAATTTGATGAATATCCACCCCTTCTGTTCGAGAAATCCCGTCGAAAGATGGCCGGGTATAGACGGCGTAGACCATGTTCACTATTACGGAGGCGTGCACTACAGGCGTGAGGTTTCCAGATGGTGTGAAGGCGAAGGCTACGAATTGCTGGTTGGTCCACCTTCAGGACAGATCGCGAAAGCGCGTTGGTGGATTCAACCAACGTCGATAAACGAGTGCAACTTCGGCATCGAGGTGATCTCATATGTCCGTTCCGACGCAGACCCTGAAAGTCGAGCGAGATACGAACAGAAAATGATTAACGAAGCAATTCCTCCGTACCTTCGAGCCGTAGTGAAAGGCGTCGCCCACTTCGCTGAAACCGGAGACCCTGTTCAGAGAAACCAGTTCGGTCCCCACGACATTTACTCTCCTGAATAAGGCACTTTTTTGGCTTTGGGTAACTATGTGGGCAAGGGGTTATTCGGTCTCGAATTTCCGTCGCGGTACTTGGTCAACCTTTATGTTGAGGCCACGAGCTCCGAACTGTTCAACTTTTCTTGAGCTAAAGCGCCAAGCTTCATCTTCGAAAGCGAATTGGTCGACGTAACGCCCCCAAAATTCGAAATCTGTTCCGTCATGCTTTCGATGCCATGCATAAACATAAGAAGTAGCTGAGGCTTGATCATCAGCGGTGCGATTTATCCGAATATTGCTGATGTGATGTGAGGTAGCTGAGAAAAGCTTGAGCAGTTTAGGCAAGAGCGCTTCAATCTGGGCTCGACCTTGCACTGGACGTCCTTCATCGAACGTAGCGTCGCGGCAAAATAGTTGAGCCCATTTCTCGCTCTCACCGGCATCGACGTGTTGGGCATAGTTCAAGATCGTGTCGGTGATCGCTGCGCTCGCATCGGCGTCACTTATGGTTCCTGGATCTGACATGGAAACAGAATATTCCCTCAAGCACAGACCGTTGGTCCATATATTTGTCACCGTCGCTGCTTGGGCGGTAGATATTGGTTTAGCTAACCGACATCCAAGGCTAAATTAACGGTCATGAAGCGCAAAAGTTTCAGAGAGATGGAATGCCCAATAGCCCAAACTCTCGAAGTGGTGGGCGAGTGGTGGACTCCGCTGATCTTGCGAGAAGTTTTGATACGAGACAGAACAAAATTCGATGAAATTCAAAATGCCTTGGGAATAGCTCCAACAGTGTTGGCTAATCGCCTTAGTACTTTGGTGTCACATGGGCTGCTGGAGCGACGCAGGTATACACACAGTCCTGAGCGTTTTGAGTATGTGTCGACAGCCTCGGCTCGTGACTTCCGGCCAGTGTTAGACGAGCTTGCTCGGTGGGGAGAGAAATGGACCCCTTCGCCAGGCCAGGGTTCGCCCAACTGATTTTTCAAGAAACATCAGAAAGTGTTTGTAACTTCAGCGAACTGATGAGCGGCATGTGGAAACCCAGCGACTGCTTTGATGACTCGGCCAGAATGTCCGGAGGTAGCGATTCCCAGATGAGCGGTTGCAATGTGCGACGGATCAGCCATTCCGGGAGGGACGGTGCCGTCAAACACCCTGGTCATTGGGGTAGCTACCCCTCCTGGGCAAACAGCATTAATCATTATGTTCTTGCGACGAAGCGAAGTACTGGCAGCTCGCACTAGGCCGACCGCGGCCCATTTAGTCATGCTGTAGATAGGGTCAGGTGACCATGGAATAAGTCCAGCGATGCTCGCTGTGACGGTGATTGAACCGCCGCCTAGACGTTCAAAGACGGGCACAAGGGCATGTAGGCCAAATGCCACACCATCGACGTTCACGCCCCTTGCTCGCTCGTATAGTTCGAGGTCCCAGTCTCCAGGGTTGTCTGGGGTTCGTTCGAAGTCTGCAGGATCCCTAAATTCGACTCCAGCGTTGAGAATCGCAATATCGAGCTGGTCTAAGTCTTTCGCGGCCTTAGCCCAGGATTGAGCGGAGGTGACATCCAAAGACACAAAGCGTCCCCCGATTTCACTAGCTATTTCTCGACCGTTGTTTTCATCAACATCGCAGACCACAACTGATGCTCCGTCAGATGCGGCCAAGCGAGCAGTAGCCGCTCCAATGCCTGAAGCGCCGCCAGTTATAAGCACTACCTTGCTGTCCAGATCCCAAGTATTAACCTCAGGGAGTTCGAGTAGAGGTTTGTTCGAAGAGCTATTCATAGGAAGATCTTAAGCGCAATTAACGCTGCAAAATCTGAATTATGCGGGGGGCCTAAGAGAGCGGACCTCAGGGCCGCTAAGTGTTTTTCTTTGTTCGAGTAGATCTGTGATGCTTGTAAGCCATGGTTCCTGCTCAACTAGAACGCTTCGAACTTCTTCCTCCCATAGCTGTCGAGCCCGGTGTACCACTCGGCTCAAGTCTTCGATTTCTAAACCGAGGTCAATGTCATAAAAAATTTCGCTAGTGAGTAGTTCATCAAAGTGTTCACCTGGTTGACCAAAGACGTTTCGCGTCACGACACTGATCATGTTCAAATCAGTCGTCAGCCAAGGAAGATTGATGACGCCGCTAAATTGAGCTTCGGCTATGGCGCCACCTAAATATGATTTGATTCGACGCACCACCCAGTCTCTAATCTCAAGAAATTCTGGGTCTTTGGGTCCGTAACGCTCAAATTGCAACTGTTCGAATACAGGACCGGGCATCGGTGGCCACCTGCAGACACCAAGTTCTTGATTGGTCCAGCGAATAGTGAGACCTTGGCAGGCAAACCCCATGACCTCGCCAACAACGGCATGACCGGCGACGCGTGCTGCGGAATAAAGATCCTCGTCCATCTAATGAGCGTAGATTGCCGTCTGACGCGTAGGCGGGAACCATGGTCTATCACTTACTAAACGTTTGCTAAGGTAGTGTCATGTTGGAGTTCTTCACTCCTGACCTCCCGGGTCGGCCAGTCCGAAAAACTGGTCCAAGGGATACCAACAAGGTCGGTTGGTTCGCGCGGTTGGCCGAAAGGCTGCTTATTCGTATGGATGTCGGCTCTTCGCAGCGCCCAGCAAGCTTGTATCTATCTTCCGTCGACTTGATGCCCATGGGGACCTGGGTTGTGGTCGACGATAAGCAGACCGAAGCCGAACACACGCAGTAGCCGTAACAATGTTCATAGAGAGCGCGAGTCACCTAAATGTCGCTGGCCTTCAAGGATCCGAAGGACAGATCCCTGAAGGCCAAACTGTCAAACCATAGGTAGTGAATTACTTGTTTGCGAACCCGCGAAGCTTCTCGAATTTGGCTTTACGGTCAGCCATCTTGGCGCGAATGTCGTCGGCTTCGGCCTGACTAATGTCACCAGATTCAATCTTTGCCTCTAACCGCTCCTGCATTTCAGCGCGCCGAGCCTCCATGTCTTCCTTAGAGGCTTTTCTAGCTATTGGCAGACCAACTACCTTTTCTTGGTCTGAGTCGTTCCAGGTCTCAGCGGCAATGGCAGCTGAACCCCCTGCAAGCAGCGCTCCGGTAAGAACCATCGGCGCCACCCATTTTGCGTTTGGACGTCTGATCATTGTTGAACTCCTAGGTGATGTGTTTGTGCAGACACAAAGTTCTCCAATGAAGCTGAATAAAGTCTGAGAGCTTTATGAGATTTAGATAAGAAACCTCAAGTCGAAATTGTAAACCCGGATCAACGTTTCCCGGTCACCACTATGCGGGTTCCAAAAGTAGGGCAACCCAAAGGAAACCTGAGAACCAGCCCTCAACCGTTAATTAAGGAGCAGAGATTTGGGCTCGGACCTGGCCAGCATCGACAAAGGCCTCGTAATCAACAAGCAGTCCATCGCGCAACCTGAAGACGCTGAGAACTCGTTGCGGAAACACCGGATTGCCATTTGCGGACTCACCCATCGACTGGATGGGTTCACCTTTCCAATTCCAGATTCCGAAAGCAGCATCTTCGGTGGCGACGATGCTCTCGACTTCTATTTCCACTCCCGGGATGTTCTCGCAAAACCCAGTGGCGTGTGCATGAAGGGCGGAAGGTCCACGCATGCCCGTCGCGTGGTCCATCATCTCGTCGTCAACGAATTCAGGAATTAGCTCGAACCTACGTTTACCTAGAACCTCGCCTAAATATGTGGCCATCACCTCAGTGGAGCGCTCAACAGTCATGACTTCCCCCTTAATAAATATGACCTAATCTCTTCGGACCTTAGTGTGGTTTAAGAGAACAGGATTATTGCCCATCTAATCAGTTCACCCATTCACTTCAGCTATGACAGCGTCGACCATCGCCTCGGTGTCGAAATTTGGTTCCCAACCCCACTCCTCGCGAGCCGCGCGGTCATCAATTCGAACTGATCCGGCAACGGCCTCATTAGGAGGTGAGAATGTTATATCCGCATCAGAAATTCGTGAGCGGACGACATCAGCCAGCTCCCCAGCGGTTGGCGTAGGTTGAATTCCGTCGACCAAGTAGTTGATCGATTTGATTGACTCTGAAGGTGCTTCAGCTAGCTCAATGGCGGCGCGTGCTGCGTCTTGATAGTGCAATATCGCAACCACTGCTTCAGGCGGTACCCATACTTCGAAGGGTTCACCCAAAGCAGGCTTTTCAATAATCCAACTGGTGTATTGAGCCACGCTCCAAGTCGTAACGCCTGGACCAACGATCGATGGATAACGCAAACCTCTAAAGTCCAAGTCGTATTTTTGTCGGTAATAGGCGCCGAGGTTTTCTCCTAACACCTTTGTAACTCCATATACCGAGTTCGGCCGCTGCAGAGTCAGGTCATTGATTACCCCGTCCCCTGTATCGCGCCCATAGGTGCCGATTGAACTGGCAAAGATCATCTGCTCTGTTCCTGCGAGCCTTGCAGCTTCAATGGTCTCAATGAAACCTGCAGCGTTTGCCTGAAGCAGCGATTGTGGGTCTTGTTCACCCGGGGCAGTCAAAATCGCCCCGAAATGAAATAACTTCGTCGGCTTTACTTCTGAAAGAAGCGATGAAGCACTCCCGGGAACGGAAAGGTCGAATTGGTGAAGGTGAACTTGCTCCGCAATACCTTCTACACGCCCCAAGTTTCCTGATCTGTGGGCGATATGAACTTCCTCACCCGTGTCTATAAGCATTCGAGCTATTTCGGCTCCAATAAAACCGGTTCCTCCGGTAATCAAAGTACTCATAACAACACAATGACACGATGCACCAAAGAGTGCCTACCGAGAGTAGATTTCATCTATGACAAATCGTGACAGCGAAACCCCATTTTCCGCTCGTCGCGACCGGGTAGCGGGCCGATGGGGCCTTACCGACGAAATTGTTTTAGTTCGGTCCGGGCCTGTTCTGCCGATGGCTGGAAGCGATATGGACCATTCCTTTCAACCCCATCCAGATTTCGCTTACTTATCAGGCCGGGGGATCCCCGATGCTGTGCTGGCGTTCGACTCGCGCCAGACCAAATGGCAGATATTCGGTCCTCGCTCAACGCCAGAAGACCAAGTTTGGCATCAGCCCGCCGACCCAGTGGGTTTGCCTTTAGATGAACTTGAGGGGTGGATAGCGCTGAGAAGCGACCAAAACGTTATAGAGGCCTGGGATGACCCCAAGATCCAATCAGGTATAGCTGATGAGCGAGTCCACAAAGATGATTGGGAACTCTCCTCTTTGAGAACAGCAGCATTGACGAGTCAGTCGGGCTTCGATTGGGTGTACCAAAACGTTTCTGCTGGTATGACAGAGCGCGAGATCCAAGTAGGCATGGAAGCAGAATTCTTCCGTGCTGGAGCAGTGCGAACCGCCTATCCAAGCATCGTTGCTGCTGGCCCTAACGGTGCCTACCTCCATTACTTCTACGGCCAAGATGACAGCTTGAACCCTTCTACCCGAACCCTCCAAGAGGGAGAACTCCTCTTGATCGATGCTGGCGGTGAATTCGGAGGTTACGCGAGTGACGTCACAAGGACGATGGTGGTAGGTGCAGAACCAACCGATGTTCAGTCTTTCCTTTGGCACCTCGTCTTGAGCGCGCAGGAACTAGCTATTGACCGTTGTCGGCCGGGTCAGGAGTGGCGTGAAGTGCACCTAGATTCAGCTCGGATCATTGGATCGGGATTGATAGAACTGGGTCTCTTGCGCGGCGAAGTGGATCAATTAGTTTCCTCGGGTGCCGTCGCACTCTTTTACCCACATGGGCTCGGACATCTGATAGGCCTCACCGTTCACGACGCAGGCGGTTATCCGGCGGGTCGAGAACCCAGTTCGCATCCCCAGTCGCGATATTTACGAACCGATCGTGTGCTGGAAGCTGGAATGATTACCAGCGTTGAACCGGGGGTCTATTTCATTGAAGCGCTTCTGAAGGACCCCGCAGTTCGGGAACGTTTCGCAGAAGAAGTTATTTGGGAGGCAGTCGACCCGCTCAGAGGTTTCGGAGGTATCAGAATCGAAGACGACATACACATCACTGATGATGAACCAGAAGTCCTTAGCGGGGACATCGGCAAACCTATTCGTATCGGCTAAAGGGCATCCGGTTGTTTGGCATGATTGATGCGAGACTGAATTGATGTCGCCCAAAACGTTTGACGCAATCATTATCGGTTCTGGCGTTATCGGGTCATCAATCACATATGAACTTGGCCGCCGAGGGTTGCGCACCCTCACTGTCGACCGTAATGGAGGGGCTGGCTTAGGTTCGACGAGCTTTTCCTCGGCCATCATTCGGTTTACATATTCGACATACCCAGGTGTGGCCATGTCCTACGAGGGGTTGCGTTACTGGGAAAATTGGGCCGAACATTTGAAGGTCGATGACGGCAGTCAACTCGCAACTTTTAGCCAATGCGGCATGGTGACGTTGAAAACAGCTGGCGGTCATCACCTCAAGGTGCTCCCACACTTCGATGCCATCGGAATCCCATACGAAGACTGGAACGAGCAAGATTTCCAATCTCATCTCCCCGAACTTGATCTCCGTCACTTCGGACCACCTAAAAGACCTGATCATGAAGACTTTTGGGATGAACCGACTGAGTATCTAGATGGGGGTATCTACACACCCGAAGCCGGATATGTAAGTGATCCCCAGCTCGCAGCGCACAATCTGCATGTAGCAGCTGCATCGCTGAACTGTGAGTTCCGTTTCAACACCGAAGTTTCAGCTATAACTCAACGTGATGGACAAATCACCGGTGTCGAAATCGGTGATGGCACCTTTCTAGGGGCACCAATAGTCGTCAATGCTGCCGGGCCGCATAGCAAAATAATTAACGAGATGGCCCGCGCCATAAGCGATATGTCGATTGGGACGACTCCGTTGCGACAAGAAGTACACCATGTGCCATCGCCTGAAGAGTTGGATTTCGGCAACCGCGGGTTCACCCTTGCTGACGATGACAACGGGATATATGTGCGACCCGATATCGGAAACAACATCCTTGTTGGCAGTACCGAACCAGATTGTGACCCATTGCATTGGGTAGATGCAGATCACGAAGGTCAGATACAACCAGAACAATGGGAGGCGCAGGTACTGAGATTGAATCGGCGCCTTCCCACAGTTGGAGTGCCTCACCAACGAAGAGGTGTTGTTGGGGTCTATGACGTAGCAGATGATTGGATACCCATTTATGACAAGACTTCTGTTGACGGGTTCTATGTCGCAATTGGAACGAGCGGAAACCAATTCAAAAACGCAGGAATAGCTGGTTATTGCATGGCCGAGCTAATTACGGCGGTTGAAAATGGTCACGATCATGACACGGACCCGGTTCAAGTCACAGGTCCTCATACTCGGTTAAACATCGACATGGGTAACTTTCGTCGAACCCGCATAGTGAACCCAGACTCCTCAATGTCGGTTCATGGGTAAGCGAACTGAACGAAAATCTAACGCCACGCAAAAACGGGTTGCTCTAGCTCATCAACTCGAACGTCATCCCCATCGTAAGCCACGGCCCGGAACTGGTACATCACAGCGCCGGTCGGAGCGTGTATGAGGTCCCCTCCTATTGGTAGTTGAACTACCGGGCGTTCACTTTCGGGAATCTTGATGAAACGAGGTGAGTCGGATCTTGTAAGTTCCCTGATCGAGATTCGATGGATTGATGCGACTTCATTCGGGTTAGCGACAGGGTCGAGATCTCCGCTCAGCCAAAATACGAAAGGGCTGATGACGTAGCCGGACCGCGTCGGGTAATCATCTAGCTGGCCCAGTAAGTCATCGGCGGTGAGGCGTAAACCAACTTCTTCGTGAGCCTCTCTCATCGCTGCTTCTAACGCAGACTCGCCGGGATCTACTCTGCCACCAGGTAACGCCCATTGGCCAGGGTGATCTTTGAGTTTCGATGTTCGACGAGTTAGAAGGACAGCCGCGCCGCCAGCGGTTCCTTCAACGGTCCCGGTCAACTCTTCATCTGCGGGCACTCCTGGAATATCTGCCAGTAGTTGTTTGCGGTCAAAGGCAGTTTCTCCTTCTAATAGCGGGTCAGCGCCATGAGTTAACGCATCACTATCCAGAACGATGACACATACTGATGCTTGTGTGAGGCCTTCGTTTAAGTGGTCGCGTCTTTGATGGCGCTGCAAATTGTTTGCTAAACGCTGCCGCAACGAAGAGTCAAAACTAACGTCAATGGTCATAGGAGAAGTCTCGCGCGCAAGACGCGTGACTGTGTGCTCGCTACCATAAGAACAGCGTTACCGATAAGGAACCGTGACGATATGAAAGTTCAGAATCTTGAGGGAGTTACGTTCGGTTCAGTGGTCACCGAACTTGATATTGAAACTATGGGTGACTCCGAATGGAATGACTTGTATGAGCTGTGGATTGATCGAGCGTTGCTGGTCTTTCCAAATGCTTTTCTCAGCGATGAAGGACAGGACCAGTTTGCTCTAAGGTTCGGGGATTTGGAATTTCCTCGGGCTGCTATCTCGAACATCGGCAAAGACGACAAAGTTCACTTCGAAGACGGAGACGAAGTTGTTAAATCGTTAAGAGGTAACGAAGGTTGGCACCACGACAGCACCTATATGCCCATACAAGCCAAAGGGGCAGTTTTCAGTGCCGAGATTGTGCCTGAATCAGGTGCCGACACTGGATGGGCTGACATGCGCGCAGCCTATGAAGAACTTGATTCGGACACTCAAGAACGCCTCGCAAATCTCAACGCATACCATTCGCTCTATTACAGCCAGGCTCGGTCCGGCTACTTACCCGATAAACAGAATGAAGATGGCACCTATAATTTGTACGGGTATCACGACATGGAGGTCTCACTACGTCCTCTTGTCAAGGTCCACCCAGTCACCGGTCAACCCAACCTGCTCCTTGGGCGACACGCACATGACATTGTGGGGCTCGATCGAGAAGAATCAGCCAAGCTCCTTGATGAATTGAACGATTGGGCTTGTCAGCCTCCCCGCACGTATCATCATCAATGGACTGTAGGTGATGCCGTTGTTTGGGATAATCGGCGACTACAGCACCGAGGTACACCCTTCGACATGAAAGAACCGCGACGCATGTGGCACACAAGAATTGCTGGGGACCCCTCCTCGGAATTGGCAATTAATCACCAAACCGACGAGATTCCGTCAGACGACGTCGAACGACACCCAACGGGCACATGGGCCTGTTAGACCAAATTCGGACCGACCTTACGGCCGCGATGAAATCCAAAGACAAACTGACGGTGGCGACATTGCGGTCAGTGGTCGCGGCAGTACAAGAAGCAGAAGTTGCTGGCACTTCAGTTACCACTTTGGGAGATGACGAAGTAGAGAAAGTGATAGCAGCACAGGCGAAGCGTCGAGTAGAAGCAGCAGAAGCTTTTGAGCAAGGTGGACGAGCAGAAAAAGCGGCTGATGAGCGCGCAGAGCTGAAAATTCTTGAGCGATATCTTCCTGAGCAATTAGATGTGGACGCGTTGGCTTTGATCGTTGAACGAGTCCTGAAAGATGGTGGTTACTCAACCATGGCCGATATGGGGCAAGCGATGAAAGCCGTTAATGCCGAAGTTGCAGGCAAGGCAGAAGGTCGTTTAGTCGCAGAGCTAGTTAAATCGCACCTGTCGTGAAAGCAGCAAAACGCCAAATCGCATTGGTCGGTTTTCTCCAGGCTCAGAACTGTACGACTATTCCAGCAGCTTGGCGTCACCCTGAAGCTCGCCATGATGTGACCAATGTTGATTTCTATCAACACATAGCGAAAGTTTTAGAAAGAGGCCTGTTCGACCTTGGGTTCTTTGATGACCGTCTTGCTATGCCAGATATGTATGGAGGTGACCATAGACATACCGTCGAAAATGGCATCAGGTGCGTGAAGTTAGATGCTGTGACTGTTCTTACAACCATGGGAATGGTCACTAACAACTTGGGTTTAGGCGCTACATACTCGACTACCTATTTCCCTCCGTTTCATGTTGCGCGGCTGTTCGCAACACTCGACCACATGAGCGGCGGACGAGCGGCATGGAATGTGGTCACCTCGGTGAATGACAACGAAGCCAAAAATATGGGATTAGATGAGGCCCCTGCCCATGACGTTCGTTACGACCAGGCTGACGAATTCATGGAAATAGTTCATGGTCATTGGGATACGTGGGAAGCCGACGCTGTAGTCGCGGATCGAGCCTCGGGGTTGTATGCGCACGGAGATATGGTTCACCGCCTAGACCACGAAGGCACCCATTACAGATCACGAGGCCCTTTCACCGTTCCTCGGACTCCCCAAGGTCACCCAGTGGTTATCCAGGCGGGCCAAAGTGGTCGAGGAGTTGAGTTTGCGTCTCGATGGGGTGAATTGCTCTTCATGTCAAACCCAAATCTGTCACGGGCCAAGGAAAATTATGTCGCCGTGAAATCAGCGATTGAGGCCAATGGTCGGGACCCTGACCAGGTGAAAATCGCGAACCTTACTTTCCCTGTCGTGGGTCGAACCATGTCGGAAGCTGAAGACCGACGAGCCGCTTACGACTTGCTTCCAAACTTGATCGACGATCTCTCATTGCTTTCCGAGGGACTCAACTTCGACTTCTCCGAAAAAGAACTTGAAGACCCGCTCTCAGCAGAAGATGTGGCGGCGATGACAGGCATCCAGGGTATTCGTAACCAAGTCATCGAAGTTACGGGAAAGCAGACCCCAAGTGTCAAAGACTTTGTGGAAGTCTCTGGACGAGGTCGACTCGCTCACCCTGTGGTAGGAGGCCCGACCGAGCTTGCTGATTACTTCGAAGAGTGGTTCACATCTCGGGCCTGTGATGGGTTTGTGATAGCGGGAACTCATATGCCGGGTGCTTTCGAAGACTTTGTCGACCTCGTGGTACCCGAGCTGCAAAGACGCGGGTTATTTCGCACCGAATACTCTGGAAGCACCCTGAGGGACAACTTAGGGCTACCGGAACCCGTTCCCGGGGCATGGCGTCGCTAAACAAATTCAGAATTGCGAAAAGCTTCCACGATGGCTTTGCCCTGAGCAGCCCAAATGCCCTCTAACTGCATAATCTGAGTTAGCGAACGATCAAGAGAACGAATACGAAAAGGTTGTCCAGTCAGCCAGGGTCGCAAAGTCAGCATCATGTGGCGCCCAGAAGTTTGACCATCAAAATGAAGTCGAGATGCTGCGGCAACAGTCATGCTCTCCCAACTAGCAAGACTTGCTCGACGGTGCCAAAGCGCAAACTCATCATCAACTTCTAAAAAAAGAGGCAAAGATACGAGATCTCCTAGAGGCGTTGTCATCTTGTACGGCTGTTCATCGTTAGGCCAGTCACATACATAACTAACTCCGGCCGCGGCCAAGAGTTCAGGGGTGCGGGCTGACTCGACTCCTTCGGGCGAGAACCAGCCGGAAGGACGTTCGCCAGACAACTTTTCTAACGTATCTAAAGAGTCTTTGATGATCTCAGCTTCAGTCTCTTCACTGATTTTCGAGGTGATGATTTGGCTAGCTGCCACGCCATGTCCGATGAGCTCACAACCGCGTTGCACGAGATGTTCCACGAGCCATGGGTAGTGAACAGCGGTGAGTTTGTCCACAGCAACCGTTGCAGGAATCCCGTGATGTTCGAGAGTGTCTAGTAACCGAAACACACCTACTCGGTGACCGTATTCGCGGTGAGTTAATTGCACATAGTCAGGAGCGGGCAGTTTGATTAATCCGCCGCTAGCGTTCCGCAAGCTGTACGCGTCTGTTGGCGGATCCCACTCATAGTGTTCGAGTAGAACTAGAGCTCCGAGCGCTAAAGGCTGTTTGTCGGGCCAACGAAGTGGTGCCCTAGTAGGTAAAGGTGAGTAGGGGTAATGAGGGTGGTCCATGCCTGAAGAACGCTCAGCTGGCATCGCGCACCCCACTTATAACTTCAGCATGATCAACAAATTCCTGGTAGTGGTGATCAATAAAGTGTTCTGCGATCTGTG
>CAJWBN010000027.1 GCA_913020735.1 uncultured Acidimicrobiaceae bacterium | reverse complement strand
CTTCTAAAAGAAATTCAAGAAGCACCTGCATCAGTTCATAAAACGCTTCGTGGACGCATCATTGAGGTGGATGACGAGCTGCGAGTCCAGCTTGGCTCAGAGGTCATCCCCGACAGGATCCAAAACGCTTTCAAAAGTAAGCAAATAAAAAGGATCATTGGAATTGGGCAAGGAACTGCCGCGGTGGCAGCACGAACAATCCCTCAATTTCTTAGCCCGCTGCTAAAAGACCACGAAGTAGTAGTTGAAGCTCAACTTGCCACAGAACTCAGTGGGTTCTCGATGGCCACTGATATGTCGGACACGTTGGTCATAGCGGTCAGTCAGTCAGGCACCACAACAGACACCAACCGAACAGTTGATTTGATCCGACAACGCGGTGGCCACGTAATCGCAATTGTGAACCGGCGCGGGAGTGACCTCACTGATAAATCCCACGGCGTTCTATACACATCAGATGGTCGTGACGTTGAAATGTCTGTTGCGTCCACCAAAGCCTTCTATGCACAAGTAGTGGCCAGCATCATTCTCAGTAGTGCTATAGCTGACCTCATCGACGAGACGCGAGACCAAAATGAGATCCTCCACGCTCTGCGTCAACTCCCGAAATCTATGGAACAAGTCATAGCTACGCGGTCAGCAGTAGCGACTGCGGCGCAACGTCACGCGCCGCAGAAACGATATTGGGCTGTTGTAGGGAATGGTCCCAACCGAATCGCGGCTAACGAAATCAGAATCAAGCTGTCTGAGCTTTGTTACAAAGCCATCCCGGAAGATGGGACCGAAGACAAAAAACACATCGATCTGTCATCAGAACCACTTATTTTTGTTTGCGCTGCAGGACTGAGCGGGTCAAACATCGATGACGTCGCCAAAGAAGTAGCGATCTATCGTGCCCATAAAGCAGTTCCAATAGTCGTCGCCAGTGAAAATGAGTCACGATTTGAAGCAGCCGCAGAGCTTCTTACAGTTCCGCAGCTACATCCAGCACTTGATTTCATCTTGGCCACGATTGTCGGTCATCTATTTGGGTATGAAGCGGCGCTGGCAATTGATAGCCAAGCTCTTCCATTGCGGCAAATGCGAGCAACAGTCGAAAGCATCATTGCTGAAGGAACTCTCGAAGATGGTGCATTCGAACGATTACAAAGTGATTTAGCGACGCCCGGCAGCCAATTTCTTGACGGGCTGCGAGGCTCGGCCTACGACGGTCATCTCGAAGCTAGTACCGCCGCCAAGGTAGTCACTGTCCTGAGATACGCCTTAGGCGTCGCATCGCTTGATAGCTACCAAATAGAAGTCGGCAAAGTTGGTCGACCAGGAGTTGTTATTGACGACCTCAATGCAGCACTGACCAAAGCGATAGACGAACTAACTCGACCAGTTGACGCGATCAAACATCAGGCGAAGACAGTGACTGTAGGCATATCGCGGTCCGACGAAACACTACTTCAATCAACGCTAGCGAAAGCCGCTCTCAACGCTGGCACGCCGCGAGATCGGCTCTCCTACCGAGAACTGCGGACCTTGGTTGCACTAGACGCGTCAGTAGCGGAAGTAACTGGATGGACTCGCTACCGAATTGAAGGAGACGTAGGCGAAGAGGCAACCATTCAAGTTATAGACCGGGGAGGCATTGCTTCAGGCATAGCCTCCAGAACCGATACCAATCCGATACTGAGGGGCGGTAAACACCGAGCGGCTTTTGAAAAAGAAATCATGGTTGGCGTGGGAAGTGATGGCCGCAGCATCGTCCATATCCCCGAGGTGAAAGACGGCCAAACAACAGGACTCACCCTTCTCCACTGCAGATTTCATGATTACCTGCCTACCCCTTCAATGAGAGCTGTGCTGCAGGGATATCGAGGCAGATACGGTGCACTTCAAGACGCGGTAACTGAATCTCACCCCTCTTTTCGCGACGACATGCTTTCCACGATCAAAGTTGTCGATCTCCTAACCCGACCGGTATACGTTCTCGCGGAGCATTGGACATCATGATCGGCGTCGGCGTCGACCTTGTCGACGTGCATCGGTTCCGGGAGGTCATTCGGCGGCGAGACAAAATCACTGAACGACTTTTTACTCAAAACGAACTGACGTACTGCAATAGGGCCATCGACCCTGCTGAACGTCTAGCAGCGCGCTTCGCCGCGAAAGAAGCGGTAATGAAAGCATTAGGAGTTGGTTTAGGAGCGATTCGTTTCCGCGAAATAGAAATCACCAAAGACAAGACCGGGAAACCAGGTTTGCAACTGCACGGCTCCGCATCGGAGTTAGCTGCCCATAACGGAATTAGTCACTGGCATATCTCGCTAAGCCATACGACGTCGACTGCCGAAGCATTCGTCATAGCGGAATAGAACATCGTGTTACCTGTCGTCACGCCCATAGAAATGAAAGCGATCGACGCTCAGGCAGCTGAATCTGAGGAAGTCCTGATCCAACGTGCCGGTTATGCGGTCGCAAACTCAGCGTTACGCATGTTGGGGGGTAGTTATGGCCGACGAGTCAACGTCATTATCGGAAAAGGGAATAATGGCCAAGACGGGCAAGTAGCGGCACGATTACTCCAAAGGCGTGGTGTTAGATGCAAAATTTATAGGCCTGGTCCGGAGATTCTTGCAGAAGCAGATCTTGTTATCGATGCAGCGTACGGAACAGGATTTCGAGACGAATGGGAACCACCACCACAGCCTCGATGCCCGGTATTGGCAGTAGATATTCCTTCTGGTGTGGATGGCCTCACTGGAGAGGATCACGGGTCACTTCAAGCAGAGCGCACCATCACATTTGGTGCATTGAAGCCAGGGTTGTTACTGGAACCGGGTGCCAGTCGCGCCGGACAACTAGAGATCGCTGATCTAGGTCTAAATGTCGGAAGTTCTCGATGCAACCTCATCACAGACCACGATCTGAGGATGCCTTTATCTCAACGGACAGCTACCGACCACAAATGGACCAACGCAGTCCGGTTGATTGCCGCGTCGCCTGGGATGATCGGCGCAGCACAACTCGCGGCTAGCGGAGCGCTGAGAGCCGGAGCCGGCATGATCGTGGTCTCTTCGCCCACAACGAACCTCCAAGCAAGTGACATGCCCCCAGAAGCAGTCACCCGACAACTCACCAACAACGATTTGGTATCAGAAGTATTAAAGGATCTTGATCGCTTCGCTGCTTTGCTCATTGGGCCAGGATTAGGGACTGACCCTGACACCATTGCTGCAACAGCGGAACTTATAGAACGGTCTCCTATCCCAACCGTCGTTGATGCTGACGGACTAAAAGCAGTTGCTGCTCACCCATCATGTCTTCAGCGTCGCGTCGCGGCCACAGTCCTCACTCCACATGACGGCGAATTCGAAAAACTTACAGGCTCTCCACCGTCCGCGGATCGATGCGCTGCCGTGCGTGAAGCAGCCAAAGACAGTGCAGTTCTGCTGAAAGGTCCAACAACACTCGTTAGTGACGTGAACGGAGATCTAATCTTCGTACGCAACGCCAATCAACGCCTAGCAACCGCAGGTACCGGCGACGTATTAACAGGAATCATTGGAGCGATAATCCGAAACTCACCAATTCACCTCGCCGCAGCCGCAGCCGCCCACTGGCATGGGCAAGCATCTCAACTTGCCCAACCTCACATGACAGCTAGCGATCTGCCATTACTTCTCGACCCAGCCCGATCAGCGATGTTGTCGAAATGAACGACACCGAGCGCCCCACCTGGTGCGATATTGACCTCACCGCGTTAGAAAACAATTACAAGGCCATACAGACACATGTTGGTAACACTGAGGTGATGCCGATCGTCAAAGCAGACGCATACGGCCACGGATTAGCACAGGTCGCTACCAAACTCGAAGAACTCAACGTCCCATGCCTAGGGGTTGCCTACGTCGAAGAAGGCGTATCTCTTAGGAAAGCTGGGATTACGACCCCCATCCATGTACTCGGAGGAGCAGTAGAGAGACAAATCCCCTTATTTCTCGAACATAACCTGGTTTTTACTGCGCCGTCAGTAGACAAACTCTGTCAAATAAACGAGGCAGCAGAAGCAGCAAATACAAAAGCGGCGGTCCACCTCAAAATCGATACGGGCATGGAACGGATCGGCGTCCACCACTACAACGCTGAGACCCTTTTCGGCGCAGCACTGCAATGCCCAGCAGTCGAAGTGGAAGGAGTGTTCACACACTTTGCGTCCGCTGACCAACCTGATCTCGAATTCGCCGGAGTGCAACTCGAACGGTTTCTAGAAGCTCTCGAGTTCTACCCGCAACACAGTTTGCCGTACCCGAAACGCCACATAGCTAACTCGGCAGCCATTGTCGCTTTACCAGAAGCTCACCTTGACCTTGTTCGTCCCGGGTTGCTGCTGTACGGAATCGCTCCCACGATAGAAACTTCCCGAAAGATAAACCTTCAACCCGTGCTTTCATGGCGTAGCGAAGTTATCTACTTCAAAGTAGTAGAAGCGGGAAATCCCGTTAGCTATGGGAGCACTTGGGCACCCGAAGCCTCCACTCGAGTGGTGACTTTGCCTGTTGGGTACGCCGATGGGTACCGTCGCGCACTTTCTAATAAAGCTCAAGTGATCATCAATGACCAACTCCACGACGTTGTCGGCAGAGTATGTATGGATCAAACCATGGTCGACATCAAAGACTCCAGTGCCTACAACGGAGATGAAGTGACCCTGATCGGATCCTCAGACGCCCACCAAATCACCGTGGAGGACTTAGCTCAATGGTCTGAGACGATCCCCTATGAAGTTTTGACGGCAATAACAGCTCGAGTACCGCGTCGGTGGCACACATAACCGGTCGTACACTCAAAGTTAGCCACCATGTTGCATGTCCGAACCCGTTCCGTTGAAGCCACTAGGCAAGTAGCAGCCGCACTTGAACCGCTCCTGCTTCCAGGAGATGTGATCCTTTTGTCGGGAGACCTTGGTGCTGGGAAAACCGCTTTCGTACAAGGCCTGGCTGCAGCACTTGGTGTTACCGAACAAGTCACAAGCCCCACCTTTACTCTGGCTGCTAGTTATGAAGGGCGCCTGCGCCTCCACCACCTAGATGTCTATCGCTTAGACAACCTCGCCGAAGTTCTCGATCTCGATCTGCCGGAACTTCTAGAAGACCATGCAACTATCTGCATTGAGTGGGGCGAAGTTGTCGTACCTGAGTTGCCCAGAGACTTTCTTCGCATACGAATCCAACTTGGACACCCCGAAGACATTGAAGACGCTCGGGTTCTCGAAATCGAACCGATAGGAAGCTCATGGGTGTCTAGAAACCAAGAATTGGAAGATGCGTGGATCGACTGGACCACCGCCGAAACGGGAGATCTGTAACGTGCTCGTTCTCGGTATAGAAACAGCAACCCCGCAAGTAGGAGTCGCGATCGGCGGCCACGAAGGAGTTATAGCTTCCTTTCACACAGCCCGAGATCGGCGCCATGCCGAAACTTTGGCTCCCGCGATCCAATTCTTGTGTGCCCAAACGAAACTAGACCTCAACGAAATTGGGGTCGTAGCCGTAGACATCGGCCCGGGGCTATTCACAGGGCTTCGGGTAGGACTGGCAACAGCCAAAGCAATAGCCCATGCGTGCAAAGTACCGATGATTGGGATATCTAGTCTCGACCTTGCGGCCTTCCCCGCCCGGTTCTCAGATCGACTGATTGTTTCAACAGTCGATGCTCGCCGCGGAGAAATTTTCTATGCCACTTACCGAAAAACAGCAGGCGGAATTCAGCGAATCTCCGAACCCCACGTCGATCAGCCCGAAAATGTAGCTAACCAACTCAACGCGAACCCAGAAGACTGCCTAGTAGTAGGTGATGGAGCGCAACGCTATGCCGATACTTTCGAAAACCTTCGAGGTGTCGAAATTGGTCAAGAAGGCTTTAGATACCCGAACGCGGGATCGCTTGTAGAACTAGCCCATCCTCGAGCGTTACGCGAAGAATTTGTGACCCCTGCCGAAGTCACGCCACTTTACCTCCGGGCCCCTGACGCCAGGATTAATTGGCAACAACGGGAACGCTCATGATTACCGCAGAAACACACGTAGTCATCGAACAAATGAGAAAGCGACATGTTCGAGCAATTCGGAATATCGACAAACAGGTCTACACGAAACCATGGTCTACAGCCATGTATCACGACGAACTCCGACGACGAGATAAACGGGTCTACTACGTCGCCTATCACGAAGGTCGAGTTTCCGGGTACGGAGGAGCAATGATCGTTCACGACGAAGGACACATCACCTCCGTAGCCGTTGACCCCCAAGCTCAAAGCCTTGGCATAGCTAATCGATTGATGCTGGCTGTTCACCGCGGATGTCTAACCCACGATATTGATTCCATGACCCTCGAAGTTCGAGTATCCAATGAGCGTGCCCAAAGCCTCTACCGAAGGTTCGGTTACGCCCCTGCTGGAATTCGAGCTGGCTACTACGGCGACAACGGAGAAGACGCCCTAGTGATGTGGTGTCATGACATACAAAAGGCAGACCACACAGCGCTCCTCAACCAAATCGAAAGTGAAATACCAGGCACGACAGACTGGGGAAAAAATTGACCGTCATTTTAGGAATCGAAACGTCGTGTGACGAAACCGCAGCCGCCGTCGTCGTTGACGGTCATCAAGTCCTCGCCAATGTTGTCAGTAGTCAGGTAGATCTGCATGCGCGCTACGGCGGTGTAGTGCCAGAAATAGCGGGACGAGCACATGAATCATTAATTACTCCAGTAGTGGCCGAAGCCATGGTCGAAGCGGGAGTGAACGATGAAGACATCGACGTCGTTTCAGCGACGCACGGACCCGGCCTCATCGGCAGTCTCCTGATAGGTGTATCAGCAGCCAAAGCTCTATCACTTGGCTGGAACGTCCCATTCATTGGCATCAACCACCATGAAGCTCACCTATACGCAGCGTTATTGGAAGAGCCAGATATGGACTTCCCCCTTGTGGTCATGCTTGTAAGTGGTGGACACACCATGTTGATTGAGTTCCAAGACCACGGTAAATACAAACTCCTAGGTGCAACTGTCGACGACGCAGCCGGAGAAGCGTTTGACAAAGTGGCCCGATATTTAGGGCTGGGATACCCAGGAGGTCCCGCGATCGATGAGTTAAGCAAAGAAGGCGACCCCGACCGGATCAAATTTACGCCACCAATGCGTAATGAAGGCCTCAACTTCTCGTTTTCAGGGCTGAAAACTGCAGTAGTTAACTATGTTCGACAAAACCCTGAGGCTGAAACAGCTGATATAGCAGCCTCATTCCAAGCTGCAGTCGTTGATGTCCTGACTCATAAAGCCCGACAAGCAGCGCGTCACATAGGGGCCAAAGGAATTTGTTTAGCTGGAGGAGTAGCTGCAAACAGTGAACTGCGAGAAAAAACTTTAGACGTATGCGTCGAAGAAGGCATTCAAGGCTTCCTTCCCTCTAGAGCAATGTGTACCGACAATGCTGCGATGGTCGCCGCCACCGCCTGGTGGCGGATGCAGAGCCAAGGCCCGTCACCCCTCGATTTGGGAGCAGATCCGAACCTGAGACTCCCATTTATCGACTGATCTGCAGAAATTTGGCAAAATTCTCAGAAACGTTGCCCTAGCAGGTTGTTTCTCGGCAGCTAACCACAATATCGTTAGCACTCCCCATGTGAGAGTGCTAATGCTCCCGTGGGCCCTAATAACCAAGCTATGGAGGCGAACAGCTGATGAATCTGCAGCCACTCGAGGATCGCATTGTTGTGCGACCCGGCGTCGCTGAGGAGACCACTGCTAGCGGTCTTGTTATTCCCGATACAGCTCAGGAAAAACCCCAACAGGGAGAAGTCCTAGCAGTAGGTCCGGGAAAGCGATCCGATTCAACCGGAGAACTCATACCTGTCGACGTGAGCGCCGGCGACACCGTGATATATAGCAAATACGGTGGCACCGAAATCACATCAGGCGGCGAAGATTTACTGATTCTAAGTGCACGCGATGTTCTCGCGATAGTGAGCTGAGTCTGAACAATGGCAAAAATTCTCAAATTCAGTGAAGAAGCACGACGCGGCCTAGAAGCTGGCGTTAACCAACTTGCAGACGCAGTAAAGGTCACCTTGGGCCCAAAGGGTCGCAACGTGGTGCTTGAAAAGTCATTCGGCGCTCCGACCATTACCAACGACGGTGTCAGCATCGCTCGAGAGGTTGAGCTTGAAGACCCATTCGAAAACATGGGTGCTCAACTCGTCAAAGAGGTTGCAACCAAAACCAATGATGTCGCAGGTGATGGCACAACCACAGCCACCGTCCTCGCACAGGCAATGGTTCGGGAAGGTCTTCGAAACGTAGCCGCAGGCGCTAACCCTATGTCTTTGAAGAAGGGCATAGAAGCAGCAGTCGCATCTGCTGTAGAAGCGATTGGCGACATGTCCGAAGACGTGTCCTCCGATAAAGGAAAGATCGCCTCAGTTGCAGGCATTTCCTCAGCGGACCCAGCGATCGGCGAAATTCTCGCAGAAGCGTTCGACAAAGTCGGTAAAGATGGCGTGATCTCAGTCGAAGAATCGAACACGTTTGGTGTTGACCTTGAATTCACCGAAGGCATGCAATTCGACAAGGGCTTCCTGTCGCCGTACTTCGTAACCGACCCCGATCGT
Organism: uncultured Acidimicrobiaceae bacterium; assembly: GCA_913020735.1. Taxonomy (GTDB): domain Bacteria; phylum Actinomycetota; class Acidimicrobiia; order Acidimicrobiales; family Poriferisodalaceae; genus MedAcidi-G3. The sequence continues at coordinate 13,348 of CAJWBN010000027.1, read as the reverse complement.
CAAGAAGCAGTTCTCGACGAGCCATACATTCTGTTTGTTAACGGAAAAATCTCATCGGTACAAGAACTAGTACCGGTTCTTGAGAAGGTCATGCAGGGCGGAAAGCCGTTATTGATTATTGCTGAAGACGTTGAAGGCGAAGCTCTCGCCACGCTCGTCGTCAACAAGATTCGAGGAACCTTCACCTCTGTCGCAGTTAAAGCCCCAGGCTTTGGCGAACGACGTAAAGCCATGCTCCAAGATATGGCCATCCTCACAGGCGGCCAGGTCATCTCAGAAGAGGTTGGCCTCAAACTTGAGAACACAAGCATTGACCTACTCGGTCAAGCCCGCAAGGTCATCATCACCAAAGACGAAACAACTCTCGTCGAAGGTGCAGGCGACAGTTCAGACGTCGAAGGACGCGTAAGCCAAATCAAACGCGAAATCGACGAAACTGATAGCGACTGGGATCGAGAGAAGCTTCAGGAACGTCTTGCCAAACTTGCTGGTGGCGTTGCAGTCATCCAAGTTGGTGCAGCAACTGAAGTTGAACTCAAAGAGAAGAAGCATCGTATCGAAGATGCTGTTTCAGCTACCCGGGCTGCCATAGAAGAGGGCATTGTCCCAGGTGGCGGCACGGCACTGCTTCGCTCCCGAGCGGCTATCAACGATCTATCACTCGAAGGTGACGAAGCCACAGGCGCCAATATGGTGTTCCGGGCATTGGACGCCCCCGCGCGACAGATCGCAGCTAACGCCGGCCACGAAGGCGCAGTAGTTGTACAACAAGTTGAAACAGCTGGTGGTAACAACGGCTTTAACGCAGCAACAGGCGAATTTGAAGACCTCGTCGCTGCTGGAGTTATCGATCCAGCCAAGGTGACCCGAGCAGCACTACAGAATGCGGCGTCCATCGCAGCACTGTTGCTGACAACAGAAACACTCGTCACCGATAAGCCAGAAGAAGGAATGGATCCTGCTGCAGCAGCTGCCGCCATGGGAGGCATGGGCGGCGGTATGCCAGGCATGATGTAATCCAACTAAATCATGTGTGTTGGGGCGGACCTTAGGGTCCGCCCCAGCGCGTTTTCGTCGTAAATCTCCTAAGTTGCGGTTGTGACAGAAACCAAGCGTGGCGGTCCTCAACATATTCCACGACCCCCCCAATGGAGTCTCGGAGACCCAGCGCCATGGACTGACGTAACCCAAATACATTTGGAATCCCTTGAACGGCATTTAGCGGTTCGTCCGACTGGTCGTCAACTAACCGGAGCACCACCCCCCAAACGCCACTCAGCCGTCCTGATAGCCCTCTACGACGACCCTGAGACTACGGTGATCTTGACCCGCAGAACGCAACAGATGCGCTCTCACAGCGGTGAGATCAGCTTTCCTGGCGGCGGACAGGACCCAGGTGAATCTCTGTGGGAGACAGCTTGTCGAGAAGCACACGAAGAAGTGCGTCTTGATGGGTCACTGATCAAAAAAATTGGTGAACTCGACCACCTCACAACAGTGTCGTCGCAAGCACGAATCGTTCCATATGTGGCGAGGCTTTCTCATAAACCCTCGCTAACTCCCAATCCCGCCGAAGTGGACAAAATATTGGAAGTTCCATTGTCTGAACTGTTGCTTCCAGAGGTTTATCGCGAGGAACGTTGGGTCTGGCCTGGCTCCAACGAAGAACGCTCAGTCTATTTTTTTGAACTTTTTGGAGACACCATCTGGGGAGCAACAGCAAATCTGCTCCACCAGCTGCTTATTGCAGGTCTCGAAGACTCATAAGACACAAAATAAACGGTGGGAGACGCTCAATGCCCGCTACAGTCAGTTACTTCCCGATCCCACGAATCGCGTATGGTCCAGGTCGATAACGCCCACGAAACAGTTCTGGTCGTCGATTTCGGCGCCCAATATGCTCAACTCATAGCTCGTCGAGTCCGCGAAGCGCGTGTGTACAGCGAAATTGTGCCAAACACCATCACCGCGGAAGAAATCGCTGACCGTGCCCCAGCTGCAATCATTCTGTCTGGCGGACCCAAATCAGTTCACACTGAAGCAGCTCCGACAATCGATGTCGGGGTCTATCAACTAGGTATTCCTATCCTCGGAATTTGTTACGGGGCTCAACTCATAGCGCACCAGCTCGGTGGAACAGTAGATCGAAGCGGACGCGGTGAATACGGGAGAACCGAACTTCAGCCAAACAACCAACTGTCACGACTACTTCCCAAAGACGTTGTTGCCGGTGATTCGGTTTGGATGTCTCACTTTGATGCCATCACCCAACCACCCGAAGGTTTCAGTGTCACCGCATCGACCAGCGACGCTCCAGCAGCTGTCATAGAAAATAGTGATGAAAATATTTATGGAGTCCAGTACCACCCAGAGGTTGCCCATACGCCTCACGGGCAGAAGCTGTTGGAAGGCTTCCTGATCGACATCGCGAATTGTCGAGCTGACTGGACCATGTCCAACGTCATTGAGGAAAGCGTTGACGCAATCCGGAAACAAGTAGGAAAAGGCCGCGCAATATGCGGACTTTCAGGAGGGGTCGACAGCGCTGTCGCTGCAGCGCTCGTTCACAGAGCCATAGGAGCCCAGCTCGTCTGCGTTTTCGTTGACACCGGACTCATGCGTCTCGGAGAAGGCGACCAAGTCGTCGAAACGTTCCAACGAACCCAAGGAATCGAACTTATTCACGAACATGCTGCGGATACGTTCTTCGAGGCGCTCGAGGGAGTCACCGACCCTGAAGACAAAAGAAAAATCATCGGTGAAAAATTCATCAGAATTTTCGAACAGGCACAAGGAGGGATCACCGACGCTCACTTCCTGGTGCAGGGGACGCTTTATCCCGACGTCATCGAATCAGGTACCAGCGAAGCAGCGAAAATCAAAAGCCATCACAACGTAGGCGGACTCCCCGACGACATGGAATTCGAACTAGTTGAACCACTGCGCAACTTATTCAAAGATGAAGTACGGACAGTCGGAACCGAACTAGGACTCCCCGACGAAATTGTTTGGAGACAACCATTCCCAGGACCGGGGCTGGGAGTCCGCATCATTGGAGAAGTAACTCCCGAAGCGGTCTCTCTGCTTCAACACGCCGATGCGATAGTCAGAGAGGAAATCGCGCAGGCAGGGCTAGAACGAGAAATATGGCAAGCATTCGCTGTGCTTGCCGACATTCGAAGCGTCGGAGTTATGGGAGATGAACGTACCTACGCTCGGCCCATCATTATTCGCGCCGTCACAAGCGAAGACGCTATGACAGCAGACTGGGCTCGACTTCCATACGACATCCTCGAAAACATGTCATCACGAATCATTAACGAGGTCGAAGGCGTCAATCGGGTTGTGTACGACATCACCTCTAAACCTCCCGGCACCATCGAGTGGGAGTGAACAGATGACCAACTTCCCGAAAGGATTTGCTCTTCACGTAGGCAACGTCGGTATCAAAGACGACACCAATGACCTGATGATCCTCACCTGTGATTCGCAGAGTGCAGCAGCAGGAGTATTCACGCAGAGCCGATTCGCTGGACCCAACATCGAAATCTCTAAACAAAACATCGCTACTGGCATAGCGAAGGCAGTAGCGGTCATCTCAAAGAACGCCAATGTGGCAACCGGCGAAACTGGCCGATCCAACGCCGAAGAAATCACCGAACTTATCGCAGCGACCGTAAACGCAGAGCCGAGCGAAATCATCCTCGGTTCAACTGGGGTGATCGGTGTCCAATACCCAATGGACAAAATCCGTGACTACTTCACCCAACTAGAAACACCATTCTCCGAACGAGAAGCAGAACCGGCCGCGGCAGCAATAATGACTACCGACACGCACCCGAAAGTCGCCTCAGCTGCTGCTGGCCCAGCCACCATTGTTGGGATCGCCAAAGGTGTCGGCATGATTGAACCCGATATGGCGACAATGATTGCCATCATCACCACCGACGCTGAAATCAACTCGGATCGCCTCGACAAAATCTTTCGGCGAACTGTCAACAAGACCTTCAACGCACTGAGTGTGGACACAGACACCTCGACGAGCGACATGGCCGTCGTTCTAGCGTCAGGGCACGCCGGCGCTGTCGAGGAGAACGAATTTGAGAGTGCCTTGTCAGCGGTGTGTTTGGACCTTACCCGTCAACTCGCAGCTGACGGAGAGGGCGCAGAAACACTGGTTGTTGTGGACGTCACCTCAGCTCGTGATGAGGAACAAGCAAGACGGATAGCTAAGGCAATCGTCAACTCGCCGCTCGTTAAAACCGCAATTCATGGACGAGATCCGAATTGGGGACGCGTCGCGATGGCAATTGGCAAATGTGGTGACGCCGATATCAACCAACAAGATGTTTCGATCTATTTTGGTGACCAAGAGGTTTATCCCACACCTGCTAGCCCTCAAAAACTGGCCGAATTAGAAACATATCTCGCGAGTGAAGAGGTCCGCATTAGCGCAGATTTAGGTATTGGAGATGGAACGTTCACCGCCTATGGGTGTGATCTGACAGACGGCTATGTGCGTATCAACGCTGACTACACCACCTAAATGTTGCCATGAGCGCTCACGACATTCTTCAAGGTCTTAACCCCGCACAACACGATGCAGTGATCCACCGAGGCGGACCACTGTTGGTTGTAGCCGGCGCAGGTTCAGGAAAAACACGAGTCCTTACCCACCGCATCGCGCACCTCATCCAAGAAGACAACGTCAACCCGTTCCAAATTCTCGCCATCACCTTCACCAACAAAGCAGCCCAAGAAATGAAAGACCGAGTCGCTGCTCTCGTCGGACCGGTCGCAGAAAAAATGTGGGTCTCCACCTTCCATTCCGCTTGTGTTCGGATCCTCCGCCGCGACGCCGAACAACTCGGATATCCGAGCGCTTTCTCAATTTACGACCAAGCAGACGCCACGCGCCTCACCGGGTACGTCGTTCGCGACCTAGGACTCGACAACAAAAAATTTGTGGCACGAAGTGTCCACGCACAAATTTCCAACCTCAAAAATGAGCTCATATCCACCGACGCTGCACTGGACAGAGCTGACGGCATTTTTGATCGCAAAATTGCAGAAATCTATGACGAATACCAACGACGTCTCCGTACAGCGGGCGCCATGGATTTCGACGATCTCCTCACCGTGACAGTCCAACTTTTCAATAACTTCCCTGACGCTTTAAGTCACTACCAGGAACGCTTCCAACATGTCCTGGTCGACGAGTACCAAGACACCAACCAGGCACAAAACGACATTGTCCTCAAACTCGGAGACAACCACAGGAATGTTTTCGTAGTCGGCGACAGCGACCAGTCGGTGTATGCGTTCCGCGGAGCAGACATACGAAACATTCTCGAATTCGAAAAAGCGTTCCCCGACACTGGGGTTGTTGTACTCGACCAGAACTACCGATCCACACAAACAATTCTGGATGCAGCGAACTCCGTTATATCCAACAATTACGGGCGTAAACCCAAAGAACTATGGACCGACAAGTCAGCGGGAGACAAAATCGTTCTCTATCGCGCTGATGACGAAGTCGACGAAGCCGCCTGGATAATCGGAGAACTCGAACGACTCCATGGACAAGGCGGACTTCGATGGAGCGATGTCGCAATCTTTTATCGAGCGAACGCACAAAGCCGAATTATCGAAGAACGCCTAGCAGGCGTCTCCGTCCCATATCGCGTAGTTGGTGGCACCCGTTTTTATGACAGACGAGAAGTCAAAGACGCGCTCGCCTATTTGCGAGCCGTCGTCAACCCCGCCGACGAAGTCTCCCTCAAACGCGTTCTCAACGTACCCAAACGCGGAATCGGTGACAGCAGCGTCGCCCGGCTCGACCAATACGCCAACAGCAACGGAGTCCCATTCAACGAAGCACTCAACAACTGGCCAGAAGTAGGAATTAGCGGCCCAGCGAAGAAAGGACTGGCTAACTTCACCGAACTCCTCCGACAGCTCTCAAATCGAGTATCGGAAGGGCCCGCCGAATTGTTACAACTAGCACTCGAACGTTCCGGATACATCGAAGAATTACGCGACGAACGGTCAATAGAAGCCGAAGGACGACTCGAAAACCTCGCAGAACTCATCGGTTCCGCCGAACAATATGAAACATGCGACGAATTCCTAGAACAAGTCTCGCTTGTTTCACCTACCGACGAACTTGACGACCAATCAGAAGTCACGCTCATGACGCTTCACACCGCTAAGGGACTCGAGTTCCCCATCGTTTTTGTTGTCGGTATGGAAGATGGAATTTTCCCGTCCTTCATGTCGCTCGGCGACCCCGACCAACTCGAAGAAGAACGGCGGCTCGCCTACGTTGGAATAACCCGAGCCGAAGAACAGCTGTACCTAACTTTGGCTGAAAGTCGCTGGATCTACGGGCAACAGCAATACAACACCCCCAGTCGCTTTCTACGCGAAATACCCGACGAACTTCTTGATGACCGAAGCCCAAGAGGGATACACAAAGCTGGTCGCACAACTGTTTCAGCTACCACACCTGTGGAAGTTGATGAAGATAAACGAGCTGAACGTCGAGAACGGGCCCGCGAACGCATCATCGAAAAAGCGATCGCCGCTGGGACCCAACAACCCACAAGCCCATCACCCAGCCTCAAAGTAGGTGACGACGTTCACCATCCCAAGTTCGGAGAAGGAGTAATACTTCAACTCCTTGGATCAGGAGATAACGCAGAAGTCACCATCAACTTTGTCGATATCGGACAAAAAACACTTCTCTTAGGGTGGGCCAACCTCCAAAAGCCACTGAGTTAAGAATTAACGGCCAGTAAAGACCGGGGCCCGCTTCTCAACAAACGCTGCGACAGCCTCTTTATGATCGTCGGTAGAGCGGCAACGACTCATCGCCATTGCTTCAGCGTCCAAACAGGTCAGCAAATCTGATCCCAGGGCCCGGTTCAAATTTTCTTTGATGTAACGCTGCGCTACCAACGGACCTTCAGCGAAACGAGCAGCGTACGCGACAGCAGCAGCCTCAAAATCTTCGTCTTCAAAAACTTGGTTCACAACATTGAACGACAACGCTTCGACAGCGTCAAAACGATCCGCGGTCAAATACAGTTCCCGAGCTTTTGCCGCTCCCACTAATTGGGTTAGAAACCAGCTGCCACCGAAATCGCCGGAAAAGCCAACTTTCGCGAATGCGGTAGTGAAAACCGCTCGAGGAGAAGCCACCCTCAGATCACACGCCAAAGCGATCGACAACCCAGCGCCAGCTGCTGCCCCATCAATCGCTGCCACTGTCACCTTAGGAAAGGTTTGTAACGCTGCAGATACGGTTCGTTGTCGTTGCCGCAAATCATCAACGTTTGACTCCAAGCTGGTCGCAGCTGAAGCTGCACCAGAGTTACGAGCGTTCATGCCTTTAACATCGCCTCCGGCACAAAAAGCGCCACCCGCGCCAGTCAACATCAACGCTCCAACCTGAGGATCTTCCGCTAGTTGAGGCAGCAACTTTTCAAATGCCGCATACGTTTCTGGATGCAACGCGTTACGAGCATCGGGCCGGTTAAAGGTCAACACTGCGACTTGACCTTCACGTCTGGCCAGCATCACATCAGTACCAGTTTCAAATTCACTCATCGAAACACCACTTTCAATAGACAGTTACCTCTCCGATCCACCTAGTATGTCGAATTCGTAGGGCAACCTCATCTCCCTACACCAAGCCAAGACAGGAGCCCCCAGTGGATCTCTTCGAATACCAAGGCAAACAGTTCTTTAAACAGTTCGGCATGCCCGTCTCTGATGGCGAAGTCGCATTCACAGTTCAAGAAGCTGTTGACGCCGCAGAACGCCTCGGAACACCCGTAATGGTAAAAGCCCAAGTCCACACAGGTGGCCGAGGCAAAGCCGGCGGAGTGAAATTCGCAGCAAGTGTCGAAGACGTGCAAGAACACGCCAACAACATCTTGGGACTAGACATCAATGGTCACATTGTCCAACGGCTATGGATCGAAAAAGCCAGCGACATATCCGAGGAGTACTACGCAAGTTTCACGCTTGACCGCTCAGCGAAACAACACCTGGGAATGCTGTCAGCAGAAGGAGGCGTCGAAATAGAAACAGTCGCCGCAGAAAACCCTGACGCCATAAGCAAAATCCATGTCGACCCAGCGGTCGGCCTTACACGAGAAGCAGCGCAAGCCTGGGTAGACGGAGCAAACCTCAACCCAGTCGCCGTAGAAGGTGCGGTCGACATCGCCATGCAGCTCTACGACGCCTACGTCCAAGGCGACGCAGACCTCGTTGAGATCAACCCGCTCATCCTCACACCCGATAACCGAGTGCACGTCCTTGACGCCAAAGTCACACTTGACTCAAACTCGGTGTTCCGGCACGAGGACTACGCAGAATTCGACGAAACCCAACCCCGAGACGAACGAGAAGAAGCAGCCCACGAAAAAGGCCTCCAATATGTCGGACTCGAAGGAAGCGTCGGCGTCATCGCAAACGGAGCCGGACTTGCAATGTCAACCGTCGATGTCGTGAACCAAGTCGGAGGGAAACCAGCAAACTTCCTTGACATAGGCGGCGGAGCCAACGCCGACGTCATGGCAGGGGCCCTCGAAGTCATCAACAACGACCCCGAAGTCAAATCAATCTTCATCAACATCTTCGGTGGAATAACCCGAGGCGAAGAAGTTGCCAACGGCATTATCGAAGCACTCAACAGAGTAGACATCGATGCCCCAATCGTCATTCGACTCGACGGCACCAACGCAGACGAAGGACGCGAAATTCTTCAACCAGCGCTTAACGACAAATTAATGATGGAACCAACCATGCTCGACGCAGCCAAAAAAGTCGTCGAACTCGCCAAGGGAGCAGAGGCATGAGCATCTTCGTAGACAGCAACACCAAAGTCATCTATCAAGGACTTACAGGAAGCCAAGGCCGCTACTACGGTTTACTGAACCGCGACTACGGAACCCAGGTCGTTGGCGGAACCAACCCCAAAAAAGCTGGAGAAGACGTCGATGGGATCCCCATCTTCGCTAACTGTGCAGAAGCAGTAGAAGCCACCGGAGCAACCGCATCTTGCATCTTCATTCCCGCTGCAGGCGTGTATTCAGCAGTGATGGATGCAGCAGCCGGTGGAATCAAATTCATCGTGTGCATAACCGAAGGTGTACCTGCTCATGACGAAGCAACCTTCTACAACGAACTCAGAGCACAGTACCCAGACGTTCAACTACTTGGACCTAACTGTCCAGGCATCATCAGCCCCGGACAATGCAACATCGGCATCACTGCTGGACATATAGCCAAAGCGGGTGGACCAGTCGGCATAGTCAGTAGGTCAGGCACCCTGACATACCAAGCTCTATATGAATTGCAACAAAAAGACATTGGCGTCACGACATGCGTCGGAATTGGCGGAGACCCAGTACCTGGCACCTCGTTTATTGACTGTCTTGCAGCATTTGAAGCTGACCCCGACACACAAGCGGTAATGATGATCGGTGAAATAGGTGGATCAGCTGAAGAAGAAGCAGCAGACTTCATCAAGAATCATATGACAAAACCGGTGTCGTCCTATATCGCAGGGGTAACAGCACCCCCAGGAAAGAAAATGGGACACGCAGGCGCCATCGTCTCTGGAGGCAAAGGAACAGCAGACGCGAAGATGGAAGCCCTGCGCGACGCCGGAGTCAAAGTCGGACTCAACCCGACCGAAGCCGGTGAACTGATGGCAGAGATCGTCGCCTCCTTGTAGCCCAGGCCAACTAGGTTCCAAGGGGTGCGTCTCGCAGTACTTGCATCCGGAACCGGTTCAATATGCAAAGCAATCATTAATGCCGATGTTGAAGTCGCCGCGGTCGTAGTTGATAGACGTTGCCCCGCCATTGATCTAGCAGAAGCTGACAACATCCCCGTCGTGCTTGTTGAACGCAGCAACTTCGGAACAGGATTTGACCGAAACCAATACTCGACAGACGTCGTGACCGCCTTACAAGCCGAGAATATAGAAGTCGTGGCAATGGCCGGATTCGGAACCATATTAGGAGCACCCTTTTTCGACGCTTACGAAGGGCGAGTGCTCAACACACACCCATCGCTCCTACCTTCATTCCCTGGATGGCACGCAGTCACCGACGCACTTCAACATGGTGTGCGAGTCACAGGTTGCACCGTGCACATCGCAACCCTAGAAGTTGACGCTGGCCCGATCCTCGCCCAATCACCAGTCGAAATACGAGACGACGACGACGAAAATTCGCTTCATGAACGAATCAAATTAACCGAACGCGACTTGTACCCCGCCACTATCAAAAAGTTCCTTGCCCAGATGGAGAAACAAAGATGAGAGCACTTATTTCTGTATACGACAAAACTGGAATCATCGAAACAGCCAAAGCCCTAGCTGAACTTGGCTGGGACATTGTGTCCAGCGGCGGTACCGCCACAGCACTCAACGAAGCCGGCGTGGACGTCACCCCAGTAGAAGAAGTCACTCAAAGCCCAGAAATGCTCGATGGCCGAGTGAAAACTTTGCACCCCAACATCCACGGCGGGATCCTCGCAGACCGGAGCAAACCAACACACCTCGAAGCCCTCAACGAATACGAGATCGAACCCATCGATCTGGTCATCTGCAACCTGTACCCATTTCGCAGCGACCCAAGCGTCGAGTTGATTGATATTGGCGGACCCACCATGGTGCGCGCCGCAGCAAAAAATCATGACAGCGTCGGCATTGTCGTCGACCCCAACGACTACGCCACGATCATTGCCGAACTATCAGACCAAGGAACGCTGAGCGCAGACACACGACGACAACTAGCGAGAACTGCGTTCGCTCACACAGCAGCGTACGACGCAGCCATCGTCGAATGGCTAGATGACGGTGACCCATTGCCACCCACATTGCACCTAGCTCTCGAAAAAGCAGACGAATGCCGGTACGGCGAAAACCCCCACCAAGCAGGCGCTCGATACCGAACCATTTCAAGTTCCCCGTGGTGGGACGCAACAGTTCAGCACGAAGGTTTAGGTCTCAGTTACCTCAACTTTTTCGACGCCGACGCCGCATGGCGAATCGCCCATGACCTAGCGAATGCCGCCGATCAAGTAGCGGTAGCAATCATTAAACACGCCAACCCCTGCGGCGCAGCAATCGGCGACAATCTTGCCGATGTATACCAGCGGGCCTTTGACTGCGATCCGCGCTCAGCGTTTGGAGGCATCGTCGCTACCAACCAAGTAATCGACCTCGCCACCGTCGAAATCATTGAGCAAGCAGCTCAAGCTGATTTGATTATCGCTCCAGGCTACGAAGACGGTGTTATTGAACGCATTAGAGCGAAACGAAAGAACACCAGAATTCTCGAAGGACCAGCACTAGATCAACTCAACGTGCAAGTGCGTCAAATAACAGGAGGATGGCTGGTCCAAACCCCACACCACTACGGAACACAACGAGATAGCTGGACCGTCGTCACAGAACGTCAACCTGAACCCAACGAATGGGAAGACGCAGAATTCGCGTGGAGGGTCGCAGGCCACGTCACATCAAATGCAATCGTGCTGGCGAAGGATCGCACTGCATGGGGAATCGGAGCAGGACAACAAAACCGAGTCGAATCAGGCCAAATCGCAGCTTCAAAAGCTGATGGAAGGGCCACAGGTGGCGCTTGCGCTAGTGACGCGTTTTACCCATTCCCAGACGGTGTTGAAGCTGCAGCAGAAGCGGGTGCAGCAGTCGTAATTCAGCCCGGAGGCGCAATGCGAGACGAAGACGTTATCGCGCGAGCTAACGAACTCGGAATCTCGATGATCTTCACCGGTGAACGTCAGTTCCGTCACTAAATCACACCTAACCTGAAGCTTGTGACAGCAACACTCCTCGACGGCCAAGCCCTCGCCGACACCGTCAAACAACAAGTAGCAGCCCAAGTAAAAGGCTTATCAATTACCCCCGGGTTGGGAACCATTCTTGTGGGCGATGACCCAGCTTCACATAGCTATGTGGGAGCAAAGATTCGGGATTGCGAAGAAGTAGGTATCGCATCCATACATGAACACCTTCCAGCTGACACCCAACAAGCTGAACTTGAATCGGTCATTCAAAGATTCAACTCTGACCCCAACGTTCACGCATACATCGTGCAGCTTCCCCTGCCTCCTCAACTGAATGAAGAAGCAGCGTTGTTGGCCATTGACCCGAATAAAGACGCGGACGGCCTGCACCCCGTCAACCTTGGGCGACTCGTCATGGGCGTAGACGGACCATTGCCATGTACCCCCCGAGGAATCCAGCTGATGCTGGAAACATACGAAATTCCGGTCGAAGGAAAACATGTATGTGTCATAGGGCGAGGCCTCACCATCGGACGGCCCATGGCTTTACTCATGGCGCTCAAACGACCCGCAGCCAACGCAGCGGTAACAGTCATTCACACAGGCGTGCCAGACCTCGCCCAGTACACCCAACAAGCAGACATCGTGATCGCCGCCGCAGGAGTACCCAACTTGGTAACCCCAGACATGATTAAACCCGGCGCAGCTGTCATCGGAGGGGGACTTACCCGAGAAGGAAAGCGAATACTGTCCGACGTTGATGAATCTGTCGCAGAAGTCGCTGGATGGATAACACCGCGATTAGGCGGAGTTGGGCCCATGACTAGAGCAATGCTTCTCAAGAACACCGTTGACGCAGCAGCAGTAAACGCGCCCTAATTTCCCACAAGCCAAGAACCTGGCAATTCGAGATGTAATTAGTGCTCTGAGTGCGCTAGAACGGCACACGAAATATTTCGTCCAATAGGAGGACCGAAGGTGAAAGATCCCGTTCGAGTTGCAGTCACCGGAGCAGCAGGCCAAATCGGCTACTCACTTCTCTTCCGAATCGCATCCGGCAGCATGCTGGGTCCCGACCAGCCCGTCATTTTACAAATGCTCGAAATCGAACCTGCTTTAGGAGCGCTTGCAGGTGTCAAAATGGAACTCGACGACTGCGCCTTCCCACTCTTGGCAGGCACCGTAGAAACCTCCGACGCCAACGAAGCCTTCAATGGCGCAGATTATGCGCTGCTAGTGGGTTCGATGCCCCGCAAAGCAGGCATGGAACGAAGCGATCTCTTAGAAGCCAATGGCGGCATATTTACCGGTCAAGGAAAGGCGTTGAGCGAAACCGCAAATAGTTCAGTCAAAGTGCTTGTTGTAGGAAATCCGGCGAATACCAACTGTCTTATCGCTATGAACAATGCCCCGAATATCGCTGACGCCCAGTTCACCGCGATGACCCGCTTGGATCACAACCGAGCAATCGCGCAACTTGCCCAGAAAACAGGGGCATCAGTCAACGACATTCGAC